>JBEDFH010000029.1:7071-8381 GCA_041175265.1 Pseudomonadota bacterium
CCAATCAAAGATAATTAAATCGTACTTATTTTGCATCTTAAACTTTATTCTCATTCGCTAATTTTTTTAAAAATCTATCTAAATCTGCTGGTAAAGGTGCAATCAAATTAAGCTTCTCGCCAGTTAATGGGTGACGAATATTAGTTTCAGCAGAATGCAAAAACATTCGTTTGAGGCCGTTTTTTTGGAGCATCTTATTTAAAGCGAAATCCCCATACTTATCATCACCTAAAATAGGAAAGCCTAAGTGCGCTAACTGAACGCGCAATTGATGTGTACGACCTGTAATTAATTGTGCTTCAAGCAAGCTGTAATCACCGAAATGCTGTTTCAAATGAAAAATGGTTTCTGATGTTTGCTCATCTTCCGCATTGGGATTAGGTCGTCCATTCACTACCGTGACTCGGCGCTCACCATTAGGCAAGCTGTGCTTTTGAAGCATTAAAGTCACTTTTTTTTGCTTTTCTTTCCAGTGACCATTCACCAACATCAGGTAGCGCTTGTCCATCTGATTACGGCGCATTGCCTCATGCAGTGCAACTAAAGCACTTCGCTTCTTACCAACCATTAAAACACCAGAGGTTTCACGATCAAGACGATGCACCAACTCCAAAAACTTGGCCTGTGGACGCTCCATCCTTAATTGTTCGATTACACCGCGACTTACCCCACTGCCACCGTGTACCGCCATACCCGCTGGTTTATCCAGAACTAACATCGCATCATCTTCAAAAATAACTGACTGCTCAAACTTGGCTGTCACATGCTTAGGCGGCTCGTCAGCATGGTCAGCCACTTTTGCACGTATTGGTGGGATCCGCACCAAATCACCCATTTCCAGCTTGTAAGTAGCATCAATGCGCTTTTTATTAACTCGCACTTCACCACTTCTTAAGATGCGATACAAATGACTTTTAGGAACCCCTTTTAAGGTTTTTGTGAGGTAGTTATCAATTCGCTGACCAACACTCCCCTCATCAATCGTGAGCATCGCTGCACTTGATTCACTAATTTCATTACTTATTTTGCTTAAATTTGTCATCTCACCTATACTACGAAACTCTTGAAGAATATGCGCCAAGCGCTTCTTCTAAGAATGAATTGAATGTTTTAGATTTATCTAAAAAACACCTTGGTTAATTTCGCTCGCCAAATAAAATTAAGTAGCGATTTTTGTATTAAAAAATTAATGCGCTCAAGCCCTACAGAACATCTGCCAATACCAAGAGTATAAGCGATGGCGTGGCTTGGATTAGCTAGAACTTTGAATTTTAGCCGATATTGTCGACTAAACCGAATCTAAATTAAAA
>JBEDFH010000030.1:0-6909 GCA_041175265.1 Pseudomonadota bacterium
TTGGGTAAGCGTGCTTTAGTGGTCAAAAAGTTAAAACCATTGCCTATTGAAGCAATTGTTAGAGGTTATTTGGTGGGTAGTGGTTGGAAAGAATATAAAATAAGCGGCACGGTTTGTGGCATACCTTTGCCTACTGGTTTGCAAGAAGCATCAAAATTACCTGAGCCAATTTTCACGCCATCGAGTAAAGCTGATGTGGGCGATCATGATGAAAATATTAGTTTGGAAAAATGTGCGCAACTGTTAGGTAAAGACTTAGCGGCTAAAGTCGCGGAAGTCAGTTTGCGCCTGTATAAAGAAGCTGCTGAGTATGCACTCACTCGCGGAATTATTATTGCGGATACTAAGTTTGAGTTTGGTTTGGACGTTGATGGTGAGTTATATTTGATTGATGAGGTTTTAACGCCAGACTCATCACGTTTCTGGCCAGCCGATCAATATGTTGTTGGGAAAAATCCACCAAGTTTCGATAAGCAATTTGTTCGAGATTGGTTGGAAGCTTCAGGTTGGGATAAGTCGCCGCCAGCACCTGAGCTGCCTCAGGATGTTGCGATTAAAACTGGTGAGAAGTACCGTGAGGCTTATACAAAGTTAACGGGTCTAGATTTAGTGGTTTAATTATTAAAACGATTGAAGGGGAAAGTAATGTCTTTGAGTAATGTGCCAGCAGGTAAAGATGTACCTAATGATTTTAATGTCATCATTGAAATTCCAATGCGTGGAGAACCAATTAAATTTGAAGTTGATAAAGAATCTGGCGCGATTTTCGTAGATCGTTTCATGGGTACATCAATGCATTATCCTTGTAATTACGGATATATTCCGCAGACATTATCAGAAGATGGTGACCCAACAGATGTCTTAGTGATTACACCAATTCCATTGCAGCCTGGTGTGGTAATTCGTTGCCGTGCAATTGGTGTATTGATGATGGAAGATGAGTCAGGGATGGATGCAAAAGTATTAGCAGTGCCGGTAGATAAAATTTGCCCACAATATAAAGATGTTCAAAGCTTTGAAGACATTCCTGAATTCCAATTGGCACCTATCGCGCACTTCTTTGAGCATTACAAAGATTTAGAAAAAGGTAAGTGGGTTAAAGTCGGTCAATGGCAGGGAGTTGACGCAGCAAAAGCTGAGATTGTAGCTAGTGTTGCGCGTGCTAAGTAATTAACGAGTAGTTATTGCAAGGCCATTTCATTGCGAAATGGCCTTTATTTTTTGGCGCGTTGCGCAAGCCTTTCTAAAGAATCACCCAAAGCACTTCCTTGTAGTTTTTGTGCGAGAGAATGGATCTTCTCAGCTGCTTCCGAGCTTAAATTACGCAGGGGCTTGTCTGTCTTAGCTGCGTGAGATTGTACTTGGACACTTACCCTGATAGAGCTAATGGCTACGCCTTGTTTTTGTAATTTTGTAAGCAGGCTGGGCAATAATAATTTTATTTTTGCTGCCACTGCACCATTGAGGGCGTAGATAGTCAGGCGTTTATGCTCGATCGCGCCTGCTTGAGTTTGGTTTTTTAAAGCGCTGGGAATAATTTCTTGCCATAACTTCTGAACGGCTGTTAATTCAGAAACTTGCTGGCTAAGTGCCTTTAATTCGGTATTGCTTTTAAAAATGGCGTTGATTAATTGCAAGCCCATTCCTTAAATTAGATTTTGTTTAATTATATAGGCTATAGATAGAAAATAGCATGCATTCAATAGCACTGCTGTTTGAGCTCATGGTTATGGTAAAATTGCCGCAATTATTAATTAGTCGTTTAGTTTTTTTAGATATTATTTTTTAAGTTAATTTTTAGAGGTTTCCGTTAATCGGAAAGTTGGTGTCACTTCATGGTATCCAAGCTGTTTAGAAAAATATTCGGTAGTCGTAATGACAGGCTGATTAAACAATACGCCCAGCAAGTTGTGAAAATCAATGCGCTTGAGCCATCTGTTCAAGCTTTAACTGATGAGCAATTAAAAGCTAAAACCGATGAATTTAAGCGTCGTTACCAAGCTGGCGAGGCTCTGGAAGATTTGTTGCCGGAAGCTTTTGCTGTGGTGCGTGAAGGCAGTTGTCGTGTCTTGCAAATGCGTCATTTTGACGTTCAATTGATTGGCGGCATGGTGCTTAATGCAGGAAAAATCGCTGAAATGCGGACAGGCGAAGGTAAAACTTTGGTTGCAACACTGCCTGCGTATTTGAATGCCTTAACTGGCAACGGCGTTCATGTTGTCACAGTGAATGATTATTTGGCCAAGCGAGATGCAGAATGGATGTCTCGTTTATATAACTTTTTAGGTTTAACTGTAGGCATTAATCTTTCTCAAATGCCGCATGATGAGAAACAAAAAGCTTATGCTGCCGATATTACTTACGGCACGAATAATGAATTTGGTTTTGATTATTTGCGCGATAACATGGTTTATACCGCTGAAGAGCGGGTTCAGCGCGCACTAAGCTACGCTTTAATTGATGAGGTTGACTCTATCCTGATTGATGAAGCACGTACACCTTTGATTATTTCTGGTCAGGCTGACGATAGCATTGATTTGTATACTCAAATGAATGGAATTGCTGCGCAATTGATTCGCCAAACTGAAGAAGAGGGCGAAGGTGATTACTGGGTTGATGAAAAGACACAGCAAGTCATTATGTCTGAGCAAGGACATGAGCATGCTGAAGAGTTGCTTGAGAAATCAGGCTTGCTAGCTCAAGGCGTGAGTTTGTACGATGCCGCTAGTATCAGCTTGGTTCATCACTTGTATGCCGCATTACGTGCGCAATCTTTATTCCACAAGGATCAACATTACGTAGTGCGTGATGGTGATATTGTCATTGTTGATGAGTTTACGGGTCGTATGATGAGTGGTCGTCGTTGGTCAGATGGGTTGCATCAAGCGGTTGAGGCTAAGGAAGGCGTTGCGATTCAGAAAGAAAATCAAACGCTTGCTGCAATTACCTTCCAAAATTATTTCCGTATGTACGGAAAACTATCAGGTATGACAGGGACTGCGGATACTGAAGCTTACGAGTTTAATCAGATCTATGGTTTGGAAACGGTTGTTGTTCCGCCGCATCGTCATATGCAACGTATAGACCAAATGGATAAGGTTTATCGTACTGCTAAAGAAAAATACAATGCGGTCATTGACGATATTAAAGAATGCCAAGGTCGCGGTCAGCCTGTGCTTGTTGGTACTACTTCTATTGAAAACTCAGAATTGATTGCTGAGTTGCTTACTAAAGCAAAGTTGCCACATCAAGTATTGAACGCAAAACAGCATGAACGTGAAGCGCAAATTATTGTTCAGGCTGGACGTCCTGGAGTAATCACAATTGCAACCAATATGGCTGGTCGTGGTACTGATATCGTACTAGGCGGTAATCCAGAGCCTGAAATTGCTTTGGTGCATGCTGATGAAAAATTAAGCGAATCTCAAAAAGAAACCAAAATCGCAGCCATCAAAGCGGAGTGGCAACAACGTCATGATGCAGTCTTGGAGGCTGGTGGTTTACATATTATTGGGACTGAGCGTCATGAATCACGTCGTGTAGACAATCAATTGCGTGGTCGTTCTGGCCGTCAAGGTGATAAAGGGTCTAGTCGTTTTTACTTATCACTTGAAGATCAGTTGTTGCGTATTTTTGCATCTGACCGTGTTTCGGCCATTATGGAACGTTTGAAAATGCCCGAAGGTGAGGCAATTGAACATCCATGGGTGACACGTGCAATTGAAAATGCACAACGCAAAGTAGAAGGTCGTAACTTCGATATTCGTAAGCAATTACTTGAATACGATGATGTTGCTAATGATCAGCGTAAAGTGATTTATGAACAACGTAATGAGCTACTAGAAGCTAGTGATGTTGGTGAAACAATTGCTGCGATGCGTCGTGATGTAATTGATGACACGATTGCAACCTTTATTCCGCCTGGCAGTGTAGAGGAACAGTGGGAAGTGGCTTCTCTCGAAAAGGCTTTGCAAGGCGAAATTAATTTACATCTGCCTTTGCAAAAAATGCTTGAAGAAAATCCAGATCTTCATGAGGAAAGTTTGCGTGATCGTATTCACGCTGCGGCTAACGAAGCTTATTTGGCTAAAGAACAATTGGCGACAGCTGACGTCATGCGTCAATTTGAGCGTGCAGTCATGTTGCAAAGTTTAGATAATCACTGGCGCGAGCATTTGGCAGCCTTAGATCATTTGCGCCAAGGCATTCATCTGCGTTCTTATGCGCAAAAAAATCCGAAGCAGGAGTACAAGCGTGAAGCGTTTGAATTGTTTGCTAGTTTATTGGATACGATTAAACGTGAAGTGACACAAGTAACGATGCAAATTCAAGTTAAGAATGAAGCTGATGTTGAGGCGGTTGAAAAACCGACTGAACTTGAAAACGTTAAGTATCAGCACACTGATTATGATGAAGCTTTAGCAAATCAAGATCAAGATGTTGCGCCTTTTGAGCGTGAAGGTATAAAAGTTGGCCGTAATGATCCATGCCCTTGTGGTTCAGGACAAAAATACAAACAATGTCACGGTAAGCTTTCTTAAGAGGTCTGAATATGTCAGAAACAAGTATTGAAAATATTTCTTCTCCTTGTATTGGGGTTTGTACTATCAGTGATACGTCTGGCTTATGTCAGGGGTGTTACCGCACGATCGATGAAATCAGAGAGTGGTGGAATATGAGCGACGCTGAGCGAGACCAGGTTTCATCGGCCTTAGATCAACGTATGGCGGATCACACTCAGTTCTAGTAGAAGCGGCAGAATATGCCGCTTTTTTTTACCTCAATATTCTCACTCGTCTTATACAAGTCATCGCTATCAGTTAAAATCAAACTATTGTTATAACCTCCGAGAAATTCTTATGCCAGTTAATTTGTCTGCTCCTCAAGCCAATAATTTATTGCCTGTTAAAGGTGTTGAATTAGGCTTTGCAGAAGCCAATATTCGCAAACCCAATCGTAAAGATGTGTTGGTGATTAAGCTGAGTGAAGGAACTCGTGTTGCGGGTGTTTTTACCAAAAACCAGTTTTGTGCTGCCCCTGTAACGCTATGTAAAAAGCATTTGGCAGCAGGCACGGAAATTCGTGCTTTAGTTGTTAATACAGGTAACGCAAACGCTGGTACTGGCGAACAGGGGATGCTTGATGCTGAAAAGACTTGCCGAGCGCTAGCTCAGTTATTGAGTCAGAGTGTTGAGGTAAAAACCAATCAAATTTTACCATTTTCTACGGGTGTAATTTTAGAGCCTTTGCCAGTTGATCGCGTTGTTGCAGGCTTGCCCAGTTGTATTAGCAATCTTAAATCAGATAATTGGTTAAATGCCGCCGAAGCAATTATGACCACTGATATTGTATCCAAAGGATACTCCAAGCAGATTGTAATAGATGGAAAAACGGTCACAATCACTGGCATTTCTAAAGGCTCAGGCATGATTCATCCTAATATGGCGACCATGTTAGGTTATATCGCCACAGATGCGGCAATTAGTCAGGTTGCGCTCGACCAGTTGATTGATTATGCAGTGAATCGCTCATTTAATTGCATTACCGTTGATGGTGATACTTCAACCAATGACTCTTTAATTCTCATGGCAACAGGCCAGTCTGGGATCCCTGAGATTCAGTTTGATACCCCAGCATATGAGGCTTTGCGTGATGCGGTTACCGAAGTTGCAACGCTATTAGCTCAAGCAATCGTGCGTGATGGTGAAGGTGCAACTAAATTTATGACGATTAAAGTTGAGGCTGGTCGTGATGTTGAGGAATGCCGTCAAGTAGCCTATGCCATTGCACATTCCCCATTAATTAAAACAGCGTTTTTCGCATCAGATCCTAATTTAGGTCGCATTCTTGCAGCGATTGGGTATGCGGGGCTAGATCAATTGGATGTAACTAATATGGAATTGTACTTGGGTGATGTTTTAGTGGCTGAGCATGGTGGTCGTGCGAAGGCTTACGAAGAAGCGCAGGGCGCTGCTGTGATGGCTGAGGCGGAGATTTTGGTGCGTGTTGTTTTAAATCGTGGCGTTGCTAATGCTACGGTTTGGACGTGCGATTTTTCTTATGATTATGTCAAAATTAATGCGGATTATCGTTCTTAGACATGGCTGATTTTGAATCGCTTATTCGAAAAGCAGAGGCGCTTATTGCAAGATTGGAGGCTGTTCTTCCTCCCCTCTCTATTGATATTGATTGGAATGCTTTAGCTTGGCGCTGGCAAGTCAAACAAGGTCGTGGTTATTTGAGAGCAATCGACCATCCACACCACATCGTATTGGATTCGATTTGTAATGTGGATGAACAAAAAAGCGAAATCGTTCGCAATACAGCACAATTTGTAAATGGATTCCCAGCAAATAATGTTTTGTTGACCGGTGCTCGTGGTACTGGCAAATCAACTTTAGTGAAAGCGTTATTGAGCGAGTTTTCAAAAGATGGTTTACGTTTGGTTGAGGTCGAAAAAGAAGACTTGGTCGACTTGCCGGAAATTGTTGAAATATTAAGAAATCGACCCGAATGCTTTATTGTATTCTGTGATGACTTGTCTTTTGAGGCTAATGAACCTGGGTATAAGTCGCTTAAAGTGGTGCTTGATGGATCAATTTCATCGACATCAGATAATGTGCTTGTTTATGCAACATCTAATCGACGTCATTTATTGCCTGAATTTATGGCGGAAAATTTGCAAACCCAATATGTGGGTGAAGAAATTCGTCCAGGGGATACCACCGAAGAGAAAATTTCATTGTCTGAGCGATTCGGGCTTTGGCTTTCTTTTTATGCGTTTGATCAAGATGAGTATTTGAAAGTAGCGGAGTATTGGTTGATGCATTTCGGAATTTCTGAAATGACTCAAGAAATTAGGCAGGCCGCATTATTATTTTCACTGACTCGAGGTGCTAGAAGTGGTCG
>JBEDFH010000031.1:0-6815 GCA_041175265.1 Pseudomonadota bacterium
GAAACCAGCTGACAAATTCTTGAGGTTTGCTTAAGTTTTGCGTATTTTGGATTGCAGAGTTTACTGAATTTGCGTAATTCGCAATATTGTTGCTGGTGTCGAGTGTGTTGAATTGATCGCTTTGTTCATAAAGAAACGCTGGGGTGCAATTAAGCGCTTTGCAGAGTTTCAATAGCATCTGCTCGCTTAATCCCTGCGTACCTCTTTCTACCCGAGAGAGGTTTCCTGCATCTGTGCCAATTTGCACGGCAAGTGACTGTAGGGTGCATTTTAAATTTTTTCTTTGCTGCCTAATGGCTTGACCTAATGACATAACACCTCATTATTTTGCGTTTTGAGCACAATTTAAACATAAAAATGCGTTTATTGCAAAATTAAAAACATTTTATTTGCGCTATTCGCAAAAATCTCCCCAGAGTGTTTGCATGGCAGCGATTGCCGCAAGCGGAGCGGTTTCGGTTCTGAGGATGCGTTTTCCTAGTCGTACAGCTGTAAATCCTTGTTGGGCGCTTAGCTTTATTTCATCATCTGTGAGTCCGCCTTCCGCACCAACAAGTAAATGAATGTCAGTTTTTGGTGGTGGTAGATTTTTGAGTGAAACCGCTGCATTAGGTGCTAGCGTAATCATCAGGTCTGTTGGCTTAATTGAGGCTAGCCATTGTGATAGCGATAGTGGTACTTTTACGACTGGAACGGTTGCGCGCCCACATTGTTCGCATGCCGATATCACTACATTTTGCCAATGCGCGATTCGTTTTTCAGCGCGATCACCAGTTAATTTAACAACACTACGTTGACTCGCGATGGGTTGAATGGAAGCAACGCCCATTTCAACAGCTTTTTGAATAGTGAAGTCCATGCGATCGCCACTTGATATGGCTTGCGCTAGGTGTATCGAGATGGGGGCTTCGTTATTAACGGGGATTAGCCCACTTATTTTTGCGACAACCTCATTTTTTTTAACTATCGTGAGTTGAGCAGGGTAATCATTCCCGTCGCCATTGAATAGAACGATATCATCGCCTACGTTAAGACGCAGGGCTCTTGTTGCATGCGTCGCTGCACTTTCAGATAATTCGATTTCACTGCCGATTGATAGTGAATTAGAGATTGTTGAATTGCAGTAAAAACGTGGTGTAGACATTCGATTTAAGCCAAAATGATGTAATTGGTCGATGTATTTTAAAGGAAGGAATGGAAAAAATGGCAAGTTTGAATCCGCCAGTCTGTGATTTTGGATGGCAGGCACCTTATTTTAAATTGCCTGGGGTTGATGGGCGTGATTGGACGCTTGATGATGTTAAGGGTGAAAACGGCTTACTGGTGATGTTTATTTGTAATCATTGTCCTTATGTCCAATCAATTCGTCAGCGTTTGGTCGAGGATATTGCTAAGCTAAAAACTTTGGGAATCAACGCAATCGCTATTTCTTCAAATGATGCTGTTAGCTATCCGCAGGATTCATTCGAGCAGATGAAGCAAATTGCGGAAACGTTTAATTTTAATTTTCCTTATGTTTATGATGAGTCCCAGGCCGTTGCAAGAGCTTATGGCGCAGTATGTACACCAGATTTTTTTGGATTTAATGCAATGCTTGAGCTTCAGTACCGAGGGCGTTTTGATGACCAAGGTCGTGATTTAACGCCTAAGCCAAATGCTACAAAAGATTTATTGGATGCAATGACACAAGTTGCAAAAACAGGGCATGGTCCAAGCCACCAAATTTCCAGTATTGGTTGTTCAATTAAGTGGAAAGATTAGTGCTTTTGGTCTGCTTGGCTTAAATATCGGTAAATCGTAACCATTTAGCGTCTGATGGTATTGCTCAAAATGCCCATTTAAGCAATAATTCAGCATTAAGCTCCCGCAAAATTAATAATTAAATATTTCGCTGTATGTAATGCCTTGCAGCCTCGATATTCATGCGTTTGGGAGTATCCAAAGAATTTCTAGTGCCATGCTTATGTATCAAATCTATTAGATCCAATACATAAGCTGGCGCTTTTTACGTTTTATAGATTTGATGATAGGGAGAAAGAAATGGCAACTCGTAAAGATTTAGCAAACGCTATCCGTGCTTTGTCTATGGATGCGGTACAGAAAGCTAACTCTGGCCACCCAGGCGCACCTATGGGTATGGCTGAAATCGCTGAAGTACTATGGAACCACAATTTGCGTCATAACCCAACCAATCCAAATTGGGCTGACCGCGATCGTTTCGTATTGTCTAACGGCCATGGCTCAATGTTGATTTACTCATTGTTGCATCTCACTGGCTACGATTTGCCTATGGATGAAATTAAGACATTCCGTCAATTGCATTCTAAATGCGCTGGTCACCCAGAATATAGCTATGCACCAGGTATCGAAACAACAACTGGTCCATTAGGTCAAGGTATCACTAACGCTGTTGGTTTTGCGATGGCTGAAAAATTGATGGCTAACCAATTTAACAAGCCTGGTCACGACATCGTTGACCACTACACATATTGCTTCCTAGGCGACGGCTGTATGATGGAAGGTGTATCACATGAAGCTTGTGCTTTGGCTGGTACATGGGGTTTAGGTAAGTTGGTTGCTTTCTGGGATGACAACGGCATCTCTATCGACGGTCATATCGAAGGTTGGTACACAGATGACACAGCTAAACGCTTTGAAGCTTATGGCTGGCATGTTCAATCAGTAGACGGTCATGATTCTGACGCAATCAATGCGGCAATTCAAAAAGCTAAAGCAGTCACAGACAAGCCATCATTGATTTGCTGTAAAACAGTGATCGGTATGGGCTCTCCAAACAAATGCGGTAGCCATGATTGCCACGGTTCTGCACTAGGTGAAGAAGAAGTTGCAGCGACACGTGCAAACATTGGCTGGAACTATCCTCCATTTGAAATCCCTGCAGACGTTTACGCTGGTTGGGATCAAAAAGCTAAGGGCGCTAAATTAGAAGCTGATTGGAATGCTAAATTTGATGCTTATGCTAAAGCTTTCCCTGCTGAAGCTGCTGAATTCAAACGTCGTATGGCGGGTGATTTGCCAGCTAACTGGAAACAAGCATCTGATGCATTGATTGCTGCAACAAACGAAAAAGCAGAAACAGTTGCAACACGTAAAGCTTCACAAAATGTAATCGCTGCTTTGGCGCCAACGTTGCCAGAGTTCTTGGGCGGTTCAGCTGATTTGACTGGATCTAACTTAACATCATGCGGCAGCTTCACACACGTTGATGGTAAAAAACCAGGTAACTACATCTCTTACGGTGTGCGTGAGTTCGGTATGTTCGCCATCATGAACGGTATGGCATTGCACGGTGGTTTCTTACCATTCGGCGGTACGTTCCACATGTTCTCAGACTATGCTAAGAGCGCGTTGCGTATGGCTGCGTTGATGAAACAACGTACTGTTGCAGTATTGACACATGACTCTATCGGTCAAGGTGAAGATGGTCCAACCCACCAACCAGTAGAAAACACATCTGGCTTACGTTACATTCCTCGTATGGATGTATGGCGTCCAGCTGACTCAACAGAAACTGCTGTAGCATGGGTTGCTGCTGTTGAGCGTCATGATGGCCCATCAAGCTTAGTATTAAGCCGTCAAAACGTTCCTGGTATCAAACATGACACAGCACACTTCGACCTTATCCGTAAGGGTGGTTATGTGTTCTCTGATGTAGCTGGTAAAGCTGACGTTATCATTATTGCTAACGGTTCTGAACTTGATTTAGCAATCAAAGCGGCTGCTGAGTTGAATGCTGCTGGTACGAAAGTACGCGTAGTTTCAATGCCATCAACAAATGTATTTGACCGTCAAGACAAAGCATATCGTGACAGCGTTCTAACTCCAGGCGTTAAACGTGTGGCTGTTGAAGCTGCTCACCCAGACTTCTGGCGTAAATATGTAGGCTTAGAAGGTGCTGTAGTTGGTATCGACACATTTGGTGAATCTGCACCTGGTGGCGTATTGATGAAGCACTTCGGTTTCACTGTGGAAAACGTAGTGAAAACTGTTAAGTCAGTACTGTAATTATTGAGGTAGGTTAGACCAAGGGAGCCTGTATTTTTCGGCTCCCTTTTTGTTTGCTAATTTAAGGTATCAATCATGACAATTAAAGTAGGTATTAACGGATTTGGTCGCATTGGCCGCATGGTACTGCGCGCCGCAGTTCAAGATTTTAAAGATATCGAAGTGGTCGGTATTAATGATCTACTTGAGCCGGAGTATTTGGCTTATATGCTGAAGTACGATTCAGTACATGGTCGATTTGATGGTGAAGTGTCTGTTAGTGGTAATGATCTGATTGTAAATGGTAAGAAAATTCGTTTGACTGCAGAAAAAGATCCTGCCGCACTTAAGTGGAATGAAGTCGGCGCAGATATCGTGATTGAATGTACAGGCTTGTTTCTAACAGAAGAAACATGTCAGAAGCACATCGCGGCGGGGGCTAAAAAAGTTGTGCAGTCGGCTCCTTCAAAAGATGAAACGCCGATGTTTGTTTATGGCGTTAACCACGAAACCTATAAAGGTGAGGCAATCGTTTCAGCGGCATCTTGTACGACCAACGCTTTAGCGCCTGTAGCAAAAGTGCTTAACGATAGTTTTGGCATTAAGCGTGGTTTGATGACAACCGTGCATGCTGCGACTGCGACGCAAAAAACAGTGGATGGCCCATCAAACAAAGATTGGCGTGGCGGTCGTGGTATTTTAGAAAATATTATTCCATCTTCAACAGGCGCTGCTAAAGCGGTAGGTAAGGTCATTCCTGCGCTTAATAAAAAATTAACTGGCATGGCATTTCGTGTACCGACTTCTGATGTGTCAGTAGTTGACTTAACTTGCGAGCTTAATAAAGAAGCAACTTACGAGCAAATCGTGGCTGCAATGAAAGCTGCATCTGAGAATGGCCCATTAAAAGGTGTCCTTGGGTTTACTAATGAGAAAGTAGTTTCAACAGATTTTCGTGGTGAAACTTGTCCGTCAGTATTTGATGCAGAGGCAGGTATCGCGCTTGATCCTACTTTTGTAAAGGTTGTGGCTTGGTATGACAACGAATATGGATATACCTGCAATTTAATGCGTCTTGTACGTCACGTTGCTTAAGGGGGAATCATGTCTGTAATTAAAATGACGGATCTTGATTTGACTGGCAAGCGAGTATTAATACGCTCAGATTTAAATGTTCCGGTTAAAGACGGTAAGGTGACCTCTGATGCTCGCATTACCGCATCAATGGCAACGATTGAGTTTGCACTTAAAGCTGGCGCGAAGGTGATGGTTACATCTCATCTTGGTCGTCCGGAAGAAGGTGTTTATTCAGAAGAGAATTCACTTAAACCTGTCGCTGACATTATTTCATCTAAGCTTGGAAAGCCAGTTCGCTTAATTAAAGATTGGGTGGCTGGTGGTTTCGATGTGGCGAATGGCGAGTTAGTCTTATTAGAGAACTGCCGTTTTAATCCTGGCGAGAAAAAGAATGTGGATGCTACTGCGCAGAGTTATGCAAACCTCTGTGATGTGTTTGTGATGGATGCTTTTGGTACGGCGCATCGTGCGGAAGCATCTACACACGGTGTAGCTAAATTTGCACCTATGGCTGCTGCTGGCATTCTGTTGGTTCAGGAGCTTGAAGCGTTAACAAAAGCTTTGTTGAATCCAGCACGCCCTATGGTGGCGATTGTTGGGGGTTCCAAAGTATCAACTAAGTTAACAGTACTAGAAAGCCTTTCTGACAAAGTTGATCAGTTAGTGGTTGGTGGCGGAATTGCAAACACTTTCTTAAAAGCGACAGGCTTGGAAATTGGCCATTCCTTGTGTGAGGATGACCTATTGCCAACAGCACGAGCTTTGATGGAAAAAATGGCAGCTCGTGGTGCCGCAGTTCCTATCGCCGTTGATTTGGTAACAGGCAAGCACTTTGATGCTAATGAGCCAGCGGTGATTAAAAGTGCAGATGTGATTGAAGCAGACGATATGATTTTTGATATCGGTCCTGAATCTGCAAAAGAGTTAGCAAATATCATTATGAATGCTGGTACGGTTGTTTGGAATGGACCGGTTGGCGTATTTGAGTTTGATCAATTCGGTGAAGGCACTAAAGCCATTGCGATGGCGATTGCGAAGACCAATGCCTTTACCTTAGCTGGCGGTGGTGACACGATTGCTGCGATTCAGAAATACGATATTTATGATCAAGTTTCATATATTTCTACTGCAGGTGGTGCCTTTTTAGAATTCTTGGAAGGTAAGAAGTTGCCAGCGGTTGAAATTCTAGAGCAACGTGCTAATGCTTAGATAGATTTGATAAAAAAGGGCTCTTTGAGCCCTTTTTTATTGCTGGTTCAAAACCCACCAGGGTTTTTAGGGCAATGCTGAGTTAAGGTATAATTGCCGAATAATATAGATCGTTTCTGCTAAATTTTATTTGGGATATTGAATTGTCAAATACACTGATTCAATCAAGCATTAAAAGCTTGCCGCTTCTGCATCAAGGTAAAGTTCGTGATATTTACGACATTGATGCCAATACAATGTTGCTGATTGCTACGGATAGGCTTTCTGCATTTGATGTTATTTTGCCAACGCCCATTAAAGATAAGGGTGCGATTTTGACTGAGATTGCTAATTTTTGGTTTAAAAAACTTGGTCATGTTGTACCTAATCACTTAACAGGAATAGATCCAAAATCTGTGGTTTCCGATCCGGCAGAAAAAGCCCAGTTGGGTAAGCGTGCTTTAGTGGTCAAAAAGTTAAAACCATTGCCTATTGAAGCAATTGTTAGAGGTTATTTGGTGGGTAGTGGTTGGAAAGAATATAAA
>JBEDFH010000032.1:0-6698 GCA_041175265.1 Pseudomonadota bacterium
GCATTAATAATATTAGCGATACTACTTTGCTGAGTAGCTGCAGCAGGAGACGCATCGAATGGCACCACAGCAATCGGGATTTGATTGGCCGCACCGCCCATAATCTCAATGGTAAGCTCAGCACGGACGCTCACGGAAAACAGCGCAATCAATAGCAACATCAAAAAACGGGTTTTCATCATCTCTATTGATTAACCTTTATCAGAATGATTAATGTCATTAGTTTCAATTTTAACAAATTATCCATCTTCATTAGGACGGAATTTGAGTTTCAACTCACGAAACTGACTAAATACTTCGGCTTGCGAAGGAACAGGTAAAGGTTGAGATTCCAAAATGGCACGCTCAACCGCATCATCACAAGCCATCATGCCGCTAGTTTTGAGAAGTTTAGGATGACCAATCACTTCACCTGTGGGCATCAAGGAAATATTAAAAATTAATTCTGGCTTGCCGGACCCACACACTTGCTTATTCACATGTTGTTTAATCTTATTGGTAATTAAACCCACATATTTCGAAACTTCATTTTGATTGGCGCCGCCAACTTGCGAGGTCGCCGCTGGCTTAACTGGTGCTGGCCCAGCAGATTTAGCTGGCTCCTGCTTATCCATTTTTGCATCTTCAGCCAGCATTTCTTGCTGAAGTTTCTTCAGCGCATCCGGATCGACCTTGGTTTCTTTTTTAGGGACCTCCTTAGGCTTCACTTCTTCTTTCACCTTCTCAGGCTTCGGTGGCTCTTTAGGCTTTTCAACTTTTGGCGGTATTTTCACGGCCTCTTTTTTGATTTGAATATCAGCCTTAGGCTCAGGTGCCGGAGGTGGCTCTGGCTTAGTTTCGGGCTTTAGTGCTTCTACTGACTTCACCGGCTCTGGCTCCACGACTGGCGGCGGAGGCTGCACCGAAACCTTGGTAGTAGGTAATGTATCCCAAAGCTCAACTTCAGCAACATTCATCGGCTGTACTGACTTCCAATGCACAGAAAACAAAAGCAAGGCAAACAAAATACCGTGCACCAAAAAAGTAAAGGCGCCGGCTTGCCATGCTATTGTTTTTTCATGTTGCCTAATCATGCAAAATCAACCATTAACTTACAGGATTTAATAAAAGTCCCGCTTTGGCTCCAGACTTTTTCAAGAGTTCAAGCACTTGAATTACTTTTTCATAATTCACTTTTTTATCCGCACTAATCACAAAAGCACGTTCAGGTTCTTTTTCAACTTGTTTTTTAATTTCAAATAACAATTGATCACTTGATAACTGCTTTTCTTGAAATTCAATTTTTCCGCTAGCCATCACAGTAATCACGATAGGTGTGGTTTGTTGCTTAAGAATCTCCCCACCCACCTTAGGCAATTCAACGACGCCTGGATTTGTCATTGGCGCTGTCACCATAAAAATAACAAGCAATACCAAGGTCACGTCGATATAAGGAACGACGTTAATTTGGTTCATCACACGACGCTTACGAAGTCTCGCCATGCTTAACTCTTACGTTGCAGAATATTAGTAAATTCTTCAATAAAGCTCTCGTAACGCACTGCTAAACGATCTACTGAAGATGAAAAACGGTTATAAGCAATCACTGCAGGAATGGCAGCAAACAAACCGATCGCCGTCGCAATTAAAGCTTCTGCAATCCCCGGGGCTACGTGCGCCAACGTTGCTTGTGCCATATTCGCCAAGCCACGGAACGCATTCATAATTCCCCACACCGTTCCAAACAAACCAATATAAGGACTCACAGAACCGACTGATGCCAAATAAGGTAAGTGGGAATCCAGATCATCCATTTCTCGGTTGAATGTCGCCCGCATGGCGCGACGAGAACCTTCCATCACGTCACTCACTTCCAAACCTTGTTGACGTTTTAAACGTGCAAATTCTTTAAACCCAGCTTCAAAAATACTCGACATGCCATGCGGCTTATTACGCCCGGCAGTAATTCCTTCGTAAAGCTTATTTAAATCACCGCCCATCCAAAAAGTATTCTCAAAATCTTCCGCTTCTTTCTCAGCACGACTAATCGTCATCACTTTAATAAAGATGTACCACCAAGAAACTAACGAGACCAACAACAAAATCGCCATGACTAACTGCACAGGCAAACTTGCTCCTGTAAGCAAAGTCATCAAAGACATATCTGCTGCTGCATTTACTGGTAAATCCGTCATCATTTCTCCGTTATTTTTTAGTTCTAGCGAATCGCTTAATTAACACTCAAAACGTTGCAACATTAATTTTGGAATACTGACTGGCTTAAATTTTTCTGCATCAATACAAACCACTTTCACCGTGGCTGAGGTTAACATTTCGTCACTACGTAAAATAGACTGCTCAAAAGTAATAAAACTACGTCCTTGATTAATTAAGCAAGTACGCACTATCAATTTATCATCGAATTTAGCTGGTTTTTTATAATGCATATCAATATGACGAACCACAAATAAAACACCAAGCGTCTCTCGCATTTCAGTCTGAATAAAGCCTAAATGTCTTAACCATTCAGTACGTGCACGTTCCATAAAATTCAAATATTGGCTGTGATAAACCACGCCGCCGGCATCTGTATCTTCCCAGTAAACCTGCACAGGCCAATCAAATTGCATACTCAACTCTCACCCTCTGTTGACCACACATCTCCTGAAGCCAGCGCCTTAGGCACAGGCAAACCAAAATGTTGATAAGCTTGCTGAGTAGCCACACGTCCACGTGGCGTGCGCATCAAATAACCTTGTTGAATTAAATAGGGCTCTAGCACATCCTCAATGGTATCTCGCTCTTCACCAATAGCTGCAGCAAGATTATCCAAACCTACAGGGCCGCCATTAAATTTCTCAAGCACAGCCAACAATAATTTTCTATCCATCACATCAAAACCAAGCTGATCAACATCGAGCATTTTGAGTGCTGCATCTGCGATTGCAGAAGTCACTACACCATCAGATTTAACTTGCGCGTAATCACGCACACGACGTAATAGACGGTTAGCTATTCGAGGGGTGCCACGCGAACGCTTAGCAATTTCCAAGGCACCATCGCCTTGCATATCCACCTCTAACAAACCAGCAGAGCGCGAAACAATACGCGCCAATTCATCAGAAGTATAAAACTCAAGTCGCGACACAATGCCAAATCGATCACGTAAAGGATTCGTTAACATGCCCGCCCTTGTTGTTGCCCCCACCAGCGTAAACGGTGGCAAGTCCAATCGAACAGATCGTGCTGCAGGGCCTTCGCCAATCATGATATCTAAACGATAGTCTTCCATCGCCGGATATAAAATCTCTTCAACCACTGGCGATAATCGATGAATTTCATCGATAAAAAGCACATCATTAGGTTCAAGATTGGTCAGTAAAGCAGCTAAATCACCAGCGCGTTCAAGAACAGGCCCGGAGGTTTGGCGCATATTCACGCCCATCTCTTTAGCAATAATGTGGGCTAATGTCGTCTTACCTAAACCAGGTGGTCCAAACAATAAAACGTGATCTAGCGGCTCACTTCGCCCACGTGCTGCGTTAATAAAAATCTCAAGCTGTCCACGTGCTTTTTCTTGCCCAACATACTCATCCAATACTTTAGGACGTAAGGCACGCTCCAGCGTCTCTTCTTGCTGACTTAGCGGCTCGGTGGCGATGAGGCGATCGGTTTCAATCATGATTTAGACAAGGCTTTCAATGCGAGTTTAATGCCTTCAGACACGCCCACATCAGGCGCGAGTTGTTTAACTGCAAGCAAGGCTTCTTTTTCGTTATAACCCAAAGAAACCAAGGCATTTAACACATCACTGGCTGCGGATTTTGGAGCACCTGGTGTTGCGGCAATGCCCTCAATCGAGAACTTATCTTTAAGCTCAAGCAACAAACGCTCGGCTGTCTTTTTACCCACGCCCGGGATACGCGTCAGCATTGCTGTATCCTGCAACGCAACCGCTTGAATCAAATCTTCAACAGACAAACCACTTAAAATAGATAAGGCCGATTTAGCCCCAATTCCATTCACTTTTAGTAACTGCCTGAACGTTGCGCGTTCACGCTCGGTACCAAAACCATATAGTAATTGCGCATCCTCACGCACCACAAAATGGGTTAATAAAGTCACCACATCACCAACCGCAGGCAAGTTATAAAAAGTGCCCATCGGCACTTCGCATTCATACCCAACGCCATTGCAATCCAGTACCACAAACGGTGGTGCTTTCTCGATCAAAACCCCTTTTAATCGTGCAATCATACTAATCGTCCACCTTTCACACGAAAGCCTGCTGTTGCTAATTTACCCATGCCTTGACCACCATGTGCATGACAAATTGCACAAGCTAAAGCATCAGCAGAATCGGGCTTTGGTGTCATCGGTAATTTCAATAAACGCTTCACCATTTCTTGCACTTGCTCCTTAGCAGCATGCCCATTACCGACAACAGATTGTTTGACTTGCAACGCGGTGTATTCCGCAACGCTTAAATTCTTAATGACAGCCGCACTAATGGCAGCACCACGGGCCTGGCCTAATAATAAAGTCGATTGCGGATTAACGTTCACAAATACTTTTTCAATCGCCACTTCATCGGGCTGATAAGTTTCAATCACCTCAAATAAACCATCTAAAATGATTTTTAAACGAGCAGGCAACTCTTCCCTATCTTCCGTTTTTGCGCTGGCTGTTTTAATCGTACCGCTCGCGATATAAGTAATTTTCTCGCCAAGTTTCTCAATCACGCCAAAACCAGTGAGACGTAAACCCGGATCTATCCCAAGTATTTTTATTGACGACTGCATTAGCTAAAACGCCTGACTAGTGATGAAGGACAAGGCTTACAGAGCGCAACATTTGAGACAGTACATGAAGTACGGCGAAAATGTGAGCACTGCACAACGAGGTCGTTCGCGCTAGACATGCGTTTTTTATTCTTCAATGACCGCTGAGGTGTAAATCTCTTGCACATCATCCAAGTCATCTAAGGCATCAAGCAATTTCTGCATTTTCACTGCATCGTCACCCGTAAATACAGTTTCGTTATCCGCCTTCATCGTCACTTCAGCGAGTACCGCATTTAAACCAGCAGCTTCCAACGCATCTTTTACCGCAGAAAAATCTGCTGGCGTTGTAATCACTTCAATACTGCCATCATCGTTATTGATAATATCTTCAGCGCCCGCTTCCAATGCAGCTTCCATCACCTGATCTTCGTTCGTGCCAGGTGCAAACAACAAGCTACCGCAATGTTTAAACATAAAGGCCACTGAACCATCAGTACCTAAATTACCGCCAAATTTAGTGAATGCATGACGCACATCAGCAACGGCACGATTACGATTATCCGTTAAACAATCCACAATAACGGCTGCACCACTAATGCCATAACCTTCGTAACGAATTTCTTCGTAGTTCACACCTTCAAGTGTGCCGGCACCGCGCTTAATTGCATTCTCAATATTATCTTTAGGCATGGATTCGCCTTTAGCTTTATCCACTGCCATACGCAAACGTGGGTTGGTCCCCACATCTGCACCGCCCATACGAGCAGCCACTGTAATTTCTTTAATTAAACGTGTGAAAATTTTGCCGCGTTTAGCATCTTGACGACCTTTACGATGCTGAATATTGGCCCACTTGGAATGCCCTGCCATGACCTAACCCTTAATAGCTAATAAATAAAAGGATTTTACCATAAGAGCCTATCAAATTAGATGTGAGGAATATGGAGTGGTTTAGTCTTGCCCCATGGCAGGTTCTATTTGATGATGCGCCCGAATTGTGTGAATGGAAATGATCAATAAAGCCAGTGCAATAAAAGCCATGCCATATAACTCAATGACTGTAGGTTTTTCACCAAGCTGCACCCAAGCACCAAGCACACCAATCAAAGGGGCTAACATCGATGTCATACTAGCTACGCCTGCCGCTAACTTTTGCAAAGCATATAACCAAAGGAGCCAAGCCAAGGCATTACAAAAAACAGCATTAAAAGTAATCGCCGCAAATAAACGAGGCGTCCAATCAATCGGTGGTGCATCCACAATAAAAGCCAAAGCTACCAATGGCAAAGAACCCATCAACATTTGCCATGCAGTGAGTGACAACAAATCAATATCCGGTACTTTACGATGTAATTTCTTAGCGATAATCACTGCCAGCGCCCAAAATATGCCTGACAAAATGGCCAACGCCATACTAAAAACATCACCTCCCAAATGTAATGGATCAAATATCAACAACAATCCAATCACAGATGCCAAAACAGCAATCCATTGCATGCCACGTATTTTTTCACCGAGCAGAGGCCAGGCTAATACCATGACCCAAAAAGGCATGGTGTAAGTCAGCACAGCGGTTTTACCTGCATCACCATAAACCAAAGCCCAAATCAGTAAACCGGTAAATCCACAGGTCTGTAAAATACCCAACAAAATGAGGGTCGGAAATTCTCTTGGACGCATCGGCCTTTTCAAGAGGAGCATGACCGCCATTAAACACAAAGCCCCAAAAAAAGTACGCATTGCACCAAACTGAAAAGGGCCTGCGTCAAGTAATGCATACTTCATGACGACCCAGTTATAACCCCATAAAACAGACAGTAATAACAAAGCTGCAAAGGCTTTAAGCGTTGTGGATTTTGCCATGACCATTGTTAATTTTTTCCGAAACTTTATTTATAAATATTGTTATTACTAGTTCCAAACGTGAGTAAGCGC
>JBEDFH010000033.1:0-7746 GCA_041175265.1 Pseudomonadota bacterium
TAATTTAGGAACGTAATTTTTGGTTTCTGCAGGTAAAGGAAGGTTTGCGTAGTCTGTAGGTAAGCCTTTTTTACGATTTTTATCAATTGCACGTTGAACAGTACCTTCGCCCGCATTGTAGGCTGCAAGTGCTAAGTCCCATGTCCCAAACATGACATGTAGTTTTTGTAAGTAAGTGAGCGCGGCATTCGTTGCAGCAGTTACGTTGCGTCTATTGTCTACCCACCAGTCTTGTTTTAAACCAAAATTCTTACCCGTTGCTGGCATGAATTGCCAAATACCTGAAGCTTTAGACACCGAATTGGCTTGAGGATTAAAAGCACTTTCAACCATTGGTAGAAGTGCGATTTCACTTGGCATCCCGCGTTTTTCAACTTCAACTACGATATGGTAAAGATAACGTTGGCTACGACCTATCATGCGTTTTACGTAGTCTGGACGGGCTGCGTACCAAGCTTCATGATTTTTGGTGAAGTCTGAATCAACTTGCGGCATGTTATACCCGCTGATGATCCGTTGCCTTAGGTCTGGTGCTGAATTGTCTGCTTGCTCGTTATTCTCGACATCTGGCAAATAACTATGTGCTGGATCTGTTTTTAAAGTGGGGCTAATGTTAAACGTTGGATCGATTAGATCTTTATTGATGCTGTTTGGGTTGTCTAGAATGACGATATAATCGCCTTCCAGATTGGTTTCGGCGCACACATTGATAGCAATGAATGTGTGCGAGAAAACTAACATGAGTAGTGCTGACTTTAGGGTCATGCAGGACTTTCTTTTTTGATGCGGTAAACCCATCAATCTTAGCTAAGTTTGACAGCCCCAGTCAAGCAAGAATCCATTTAAAAATATTGATTTATCTTTATGATTTTAATTGATTTTTTTAGAAATTATTTCTCATGTTTCTGAGTGTTTTAAAAACTGTAATTGTATCAGGCGCTTGGAGCTCTAAAGTTGATGCAATCATTTGATTGTCGCACCTTAAAAAAGGGTTGGTATTTTTCTCTAGTCCAATTGAGCTTGGTAGCGATGGTGTGTTAGAGGCTCTAATTTTTTTAGTGGAGGCGATGCGATTTTTCAACGCTGGATTTTCTGAGTCAACTTGAATAGCGAATCTAAGGTTCTGTTCTGTATATTCATGAGCGCAATAAACGAGAGTTTCCTCTGGCAACGCTGCAAGTTTTTGTAATGAGTTGAATAATTGTTCGTGAGTGCCTTCAAATAATCTTCCACAGCCTCCGCCAAATAAAGTGTCGCCACAAAATAAGTGATTTAAGCCATAATAAGCGATGTGTCCAATGGTGTGTCCCGGTATGTCAAGAACTGATAGATTGAGTCTTAAATTTGGTAATTGAATCAAGTCGTTCTCATGAACGGGTTGGTGTGGAAAGTCAAAAGATTCATTTGCTGGCGCGAAAATCTTAGTTGGATATGCTTTTAATAGACTTTGAACTCCACCGATGTGATCGTTATGGTGATGAGTAATTAAAATGGCATCTAAAGTAAGATTTTCTTTTTGAAGTACTGATACAACTGGCGCTGCATCACCTGGATCAACAATTGCAACATGGTTGCCATTTTGAATCATCCAAATGTAATTATCTTGGAATGCTGGAATGGGTGTAATTTTAAGCATGCACTAGCGTAACATTTTATTGAGTTTTTTTATATTCGTGGGTTACTCATGACAGAAAATCAAAGGTATTGGTTAAATGGGGCGCTTGGCGAATATCTGAAGTCAGAAGAGCAGGCATTATATGATGCAGCTGTTGTTGACTTGTTTGGTTTTAATGCCTTGCAATACGGTATGTTGGAGTTAGATTTATTACGCGAATCGCGTATTCCGTATCGTTTGAAGGCGGATGTGAATTCTGGAAATTTCCAGGCTGAAAGTCCTTTTTTACCACTTCCTGCTAACAGTTTAGATTTGCTGCTTTTGCCGCATACTTTAGATTTTAGTGAGTTTCCTCAGCAAACCTTGAGGGAGGCTGAACGCGTTTTGGTTCCAGAGGGGCACATTGTACTCACGGGCTTAAATCCAATTAGTCTATGGGGGTTCCGGCGTTCTTTACAAAGAAAATCCACTTGTCCTATTCAGCAACATCTATGGGCAGGACACTCATTTAGTCTATTGCGTATTAAAGATTGGTTAAGTTTGTTGGGTTTTGAAATAGTCAGCATCAGTTTTTCTTGTTATCGCATTCCTATGCAAAATCAAATATGGTCTAAACGCTTTGCTTTAGATGTGTTGGGCAAGAAGTGGTGGTCGCATTTTGGTGGCGTGTATTGTATTGTTGCAAAAAAACGTGTTCTCGGTATGCGTATCATCAAGCCAAATTGGAATAAAGTTAAATTGAACTCTAAATTAATAACAACGACATCTAAAAAAGATGAGTTGCCGAAATAAAATACAATCTGTGTGTTTCATAATAAGAAAATAATTAAAAGACTGATGAATAAAGATCAAGAAGTAGTTGTTATTTATGCCGATGGTGCGTGTAAAGGTAATCCAGGTCCTGGTGGTTGGGGTGCTTGGATTAGCATGGGTGAGCACTCTAAAGAGTTATGTGGGGGAGAACCTATTACCACAAATAACCGTATGGAGTTAACAGCAGTTATTAAAGCATTAGCAGCGCTTAAACGTAGTTGTCCAGTGAAAATATATACAGATTCTGTTTATGTTCAAAAAGGAATGAGCGAGTGGCTTGCGACCTGGAAAGCCAGAGGTTGGAAAACTGCCGATAAAAAGCCTGTTAAGAATGATGACCTATGGCGACAATTAGATACACTAGCACAGCAGCATCAAATTGAATGGTTGTGGGTTAAAGGGCACGCGGGTGATTTAGGAAATGAACGCGCTGATGAACTCGCCAATCGAGGCGTAGCCCAAATGATGCAAGGTTAATAGATTATTAATTGAGATAAAGATAATGAGACAAGTTTTTTTAGATACTGAGACAACCGGCCTTTACCCAGCGCAAGGTCACCGTATTATTGAAATTGCAGCGGTGGAAGCGATTAATCGACGTGTGACAAACAATCATTTCCATGTTTACTTGAACCCTGATCGTGAAATTGATGCTGCTGCACAAGAGGTGCATGGAATTACATTGGAGTTTTTGCAAGATAAGCCACGTTTTAAAGATGTGGTGGATGAATTCTTAGATTTTGTAGCTGATGCTGAATTGGTCATTCATAACGCACCTTTTGATGTGGGTTTTCTGAATTCGGAGCTAGGTAAGATTGATAGGCAAAATCTGGAGAAAACTTCAGGAAATATTATCGATACCCTTAAGATGGCAAAAGAAATGCGGCCAGGGCAACGTAACAATCTAGATGCCCTCTGTCGACATTTTGGGATTGATAATTCTAAACGAACCCTACACGGCGCTTTATTAGATGCTGAGTTACTCGCTGATGTTTATATGGCGATGACTCGGGGGCAAGAGAGTTTAATGATGGACTTGGCTCAAGAGTCTATTGTGGAGCAAGACTTAAGCGTAGATGTTGGGGCTCGATCTATGAAAGTGTTGGTTGCCTCTTCTGATGAGTTAAATGCACATCAGGATTATATTCAGGGCTTAAACAAAAATGGTGATTGTGTTTGGCAATCCTTAGAGGGTGCAACTCAAGAAGGCGAGTTAGGCTAAGGCATCAGCCCAGCTATTAGGTGTTTCATACAATCGCACCCGCTCAAGCCTTAGATGGTTTCCATAAACATCTTGATATTGCATATTCAAAATACGGAAAGCTTCTGCAGCCATATTTTCAGCAGTAGGTACGCTACTCATAATCACAGTTTTGTGATTGGGTAGTGAGTTTAAGAAATTAAGTATTTCTGAATCGCCTTTGTAAACTAAGAAGGCATGATCCCAAATGTCGACAATTGCTTTCTTTGCAATGGCTTTAACATCTGAGAAATCCATCACCATTCCATCGTCTGAAGAGTTTTCTTGTTGAATGATATCGCCAGACAAGGTGATTTCCATCGCATAGCGATGGCCGTGTAAGTTGCGGCACTGGCTTTTATGGCAGGGAATACGATGGCCAGAGTCGAATTCTAATCGGGTGGTAATTTGCATAGGGCGAAATTATAGCACTTTAAAGAACAAGCCAAACATTAGCTTTATTGGCCAATTTCTTGCGTCATTGCCTGATAAAACGCTAGTCTTACAGGTGATATTTTTTCACTTTCAACAGCACTGATTACTGCGCAATCAGGTTCGTGTATGTGTTTGCAGTTGTTGAAGCGGCATTTCCCTAAGAAAGGGCGGAATTCAATAAACGCATGTTCTAATTCTTCTATATTGAGGTGATTAAGCCCAAATTCCTGTAAGCCAGGTGAATCAATTAAATCGCTATTTGAATCCAAATGATATAGATGTGCTGCTGTCGTGGTGTGTTTTCCGCTGTCTAAAACCGCAGAGACTTCCTGAGTACGAACAGCTGAGTCAGGAAGGAGGGCGTTTACGATGGTTGACTTACCCATGCCAGATTGTCCAACTAAAACACTAGTTTGATTTTTTAGCCATTGCTTCAATGGTGCAATATCGTTTTTGGCAGATAGAGGCTGAACTTGATAGCCTAGGTTTTGATAAACAGAGAGAAGCTTCATTGCTTCTGTGTTGTCAGCTAGATCACATTTGTTTAGAACAATGAGTGCTTTGATATGCGCAGCCTCAGCAGCAATTAAGCATCTATTTAAGAGCGCTTCATAAAAGCTTGGTGTTGTTGCTAATACAATAATGACCTGAGTGACATTCGATGCGAGTGTTTTGGTCTTGTAAGCATTGCTACGAAACAGAAGACTGCTGCGTGCATGTAGTTTTTCGACAACGCCTTCGTGCGTGTCCGTCATCTTGACTTCAACGCGGTCGCCGCAGGCTAAATCATTCTTTTTCCCACGAGTCACGCAGCTTATTTGTAATCCATCTGCAAGCTCAACGCCATAACGTTTACCATATGCAGCGACGACTAATCCTTGTTGTAAAGCTTCCTTCTTAATTTGATTCAAACGTTTACTTTTCGAAATGGTAATAAGTTTTATTAAGATAACTGGCGACGTTTAGTTCTTCGTCTTCGAATAATTTTAGTCCCAGCATCGTATTGCAATTGCGAATCTGAGCAAGTAATCCGCGTGATGTTTTTACCAAACGGTTCTCACGAGTGTAAATGGCTGAGCCATCACCACCAAATCTGTCTGCATGACATTGAATACAGTTTTTATCGACTAAGGCTTTGCCAGCCTCAGAGTCGCCACCAGCGTATAGTTGAGCGTTTGCGTTACCCTCAATCAATATTGTGAGTAACGTGCTCAATATAAAAAAATATGCTTTTTGCATGTAAATTGAGTTTAACTTTTGAATTTTGCCAACTTAGTGATTCTAATACTTGCTGGTGGGTGTGAGTCATAAACGCTGAGTGTAGCGGATCCGGCGTTAAGGTTGAAGCATTATCACGATATAGTTTAACTAGCGCCTCAATCAAGTGTTTAGCGCTGGCGTGTGTTGCGGCATATGCATCTGCTTCAAATTCATTCTTACGTGAGTAATTCGCCATAATAGGGCGCAACACAAATAAAAATACTGGGCTGACTAACAAAAATAGAATTAATGCCATATAACTACTGATCTCAGATACTCCCAAGCCGTTATAAAACCAAGTTTGCTCTGATATCCAACCAAGTAGAGCTAATCCAAGGAAGCTGACAGCAAATAACATCGCAATTCTTTTAATCACATGATGATGTTTAAAGTGTCCGAGTTCATGAGCGAGTACGGATTCAATTTCATCTTCATTTAAGCGTTCGAGTAAAGTGTCAAAGAATACGACGCGCTTACTTGAGCCAAAACCTGTGAAGTAAGCATTACCATGGCTGCTTCGAGCGGAGCCATCCATAACAAATAGGCCTTGTGATTTAAATCCGCATTTGGTGAGTAATGCTTCAATTTTTGTTTTGAGGCTGCCATCTTCAAGCGGTGTAAATTTGTTAAAGATAGGTGCAATAAATGTCGGGTAAATTGCAAGCATAAGTAGGTTAAATATGCTCCAAACTGTCCAAAGATATAACCACCATAAATCACCAGCACCTGTCATTAGCCAAAGTGCAGCAAATAAAATCGGTGCGCCCAAAACTGTACCAACCAAACTTTGTTTTAACATGTCACTAAAGAACATTTGTCGTGTCATTTTATTAAAACCAAAATGTTGGTCTATAACAAACGTTTTGTAGTAATCAAAAGGTAAGTCAACAATACTGCTAATGATTAATGCAGTTGCAATGACGGATGCACCTCTAAGCATTTCTTGTGAGGATAAAAGGTTGCGCCAAATTTCATCGATAGCTTGGAGGCCGCCACCAATCGTTAACATTAACAGTAATAATGCCTGAACTGTACTCTCCGCAATCATGAGTTTTGTTTTAGCTGAAGAGTAGTCAGCTGCCTTTTGATGAGCTTCTAGGCTGATATCTTTAATAAAGGCTTTAGGCACTTCATGTCGATGAGCTTGCATAAAGCCGACATGACGTCTACCGAGCCAAATGCGCGTGAGCGTAGTTAAAATTAGTAAACTAATAAATAAAGTGCTGAGTGTCGTTGCCATGGTTGATCAATTTTTCAGTTAAACTGTACACATTATAGAAGCATAGCTTGGTAGAAGGTTCACCAATCTGAGTTTACTACTCAAATTTAATGGCCGAATGACAATTTAATCTGGCTAGATATGGAAATGAGTGGCTTGTTGCCAGATACTGATCGCATTTTGGAATTAGCTGTTGTCGTTACAGATGCAGACTTAAATGTTATTGCAGAGTCTCCGGTCTTGGTGATTCATCAATCTGATGCTGTTCTTGATGGCATGGATGCATGGAATAAAGGCACGCACGGGCGTTCTGGGTTGATAGAGCGCGTCAAAGCGTCCACGGTCACAGAGAAGCAAGCCAGTGCTGAGCTGATTACTTTTTTGAAAAAATATGTCCCTACTGGTAAATCACCTATGTGCGGCAATTCCATTTGTCAGGACAGGCGGTTTATGGTGCGAGGCATGCCTGAACTAGAAGCATTTTTCCATTATCGGAATTTAGATGTGTCCACGCTCAAAGAATTATGTAAGCGTTGGAAACCAGAATTAGCAGCTGGTTTTAAAAAACATCAAATGCATACTGCGTTGGCCGATATTATTGAATCGATAGAAGAGTTACGTTATTACCGCGAACACTTCATCAAGCTTTAAAAATGCAATCGTTTAGTGTCGCGTCGTTTTGCGACCCCAGAAACGATAAATTAGTTTGTGGCATTTGATAGGATCATCCACCAGTTTGACTTCCTCTTCTTGTATTTCTTCTGCGCCGAGTAGGTAAATTGGTTTGAGTAAAACCGCTTGTGGTGAATCACGTAAATGTTGCCAAGCGCTAGAACGTAAGTTCACACCTTCCATAAAACCCCAAGCCCATGATTCTGCATCGAGTATGCGTTTGCCTTTCCATTCATACTCACAAAACAAAGGCTCAAAATCATTCGGCGCAATATCTAATGTCAGCGTAATGTCTTCTAACATACGCTCCATGAGATTTTGTATATGGCTTGCTTCTCCAGCAGATTGAAACGTAGGTGTTTGATCAGGATCGGAACCCCAAACCTTGGGTAACCATTCAGCAGTTGCTATAGATTCAGGGCCAATTGCAATAGCAGTCAATAGGCCATGTAATGAATCCATCGTCATCGCATCATCGCCACAACGGTCGGA
>JBEDFH010000034.1:0-15472 GCA_041175265.1 Pseudomonadota bacterium
ATCCTACATTTTGTGTTTCAACCCCATTTTTTTATCTAAACATTAAGTCATTATTCATGCGATCTCTAATTGATCTACATTGTCATTCAACAGTTTCAGATGGTGTATTAACACCGACTGAGCTTGTTAATCACGCAGCCGAAAAAGGGATTCGTGTTTTAGCCTTAACAGATCATGATGATGTCGCTGGTTTAGCTGAAGCTAGATCTGTTGCGGATCAGCATGGTATGAATTTTATAAATGGCGTTGAAATTTCTGTGACTTGGCGTCGCAGAACTTTGCATATTGTTGGACTTAAAATTAATCCTGAATATCCTCCACTCGCCGAGGGCTTGGCTGCGATACGTCTAGGACGTCATAAGCGAGCAGAGCTGATTGCAGCGGGTTTAGAGAATATAGGCGTTCATGGTGCTTTGGAAGGTGCATACCATTACAGCAAGGGTGGCATTATTAGTCGAACACATTTTGCACGTTACTTGATTGAGAAAGGTTATGCAAAGGACACGAAAGCGGTGTTTAAGCATTATTTGGTTAAGGGTAAGCCTGGATATCATGAGCATCAATGGGCAAGTTTAGAAGATGCAATGTCATGGATTATTGGATCTGGCGGTGTTGCAGTTATTGCACATCCTGGACGCTATGACTTGGGGCGGGTCACCATGTATGAATTAATGCATGAATTTAAGACCTTGGGTGGTACAGCGATTGAGGTTGTCACTGGAAGTCACAGCGTAGATCAATATCAAACTTTTGCTAAACTCGCACATCAGTTTGAATTTAGATCCTCTATGGGTTCTGATTATCATGGAAAAGGTCAGACTTATATTGAGATGGGTCGTTTACCTAGTCTTCCAAGTGGCTGTGTACCGGTTTGGCGTGATTGGCAAGAAGTTGAAAATATTGAGTTGGAGGTTTATTAGTCATGGCTCAATATTTTGTGATTCATGAACAAAACCCTCAGATTAGATTGATTCACCAAGCTGTTGAGATTTTACGAAATGGCCGAGTCATTGCTTATCCGACAGACTCTGGCTATGCACTTGGCTGCGTGATCGGGAATAAAGATGCTCAAACTCGAATACGACAAATTAGAGGAGTGGACGAAGATCATCACTTTACTTTGGTATGTCGTAATTTAGCTGAGCTCGCGACTTACGCTCAGGTGAATAATAGTCAATTCCGTCTGTTAAAAGCGAATACACCAGGACAATATACTTTTATATTAAAAGCGACACGTGAAGTTCCTAAGCGTTTACAGCATCCAAAGAAAAGCACTTTGGGTTTGCGCGTTCCTGACCATGTGGTGACGCAATCTTTGCTAGAAGCAATTGGGGAGCCGCTGCTCAGTATGACGCTCTCTATAAAAGATCAGTCAGAAAATTTGACTGAAGCTTGGCAGATTCGTGATGTTTTGGAGCATCAATTAGATTTGGTTATTGATGCCGGTGCTTGTTTAAGCACACCAACAACGGTGATTGATTTAACAGGGGATGAGCCACAGCTTATCAGGGCAGGGGCTGGCGCCTTAAGTCCTTTTGGATTAACTGAAAATGAGTAAGAAGGAATGAAAAGATGGAATTAACTTTGGTACAAAAAATAGCGGTGTATGCATTGCCTGTGATTTTTGCAATTACTGTGCATGAGGCAGCGCATGGCTATGCGGCAAGATTCTTTGGGGACATGACTGCGGATCGAGCAGGGCGCATCAGTTTAAATCCTATTAAGCATATTGATCCTATTGGAACTATTTTGTTGCCCGCATTAACCTTGATGATTGGTGGTATTTTGTTCGGCTGGGCAAAGCCGGTGCCTGTCGATTTTTCTAGATTGCGCAATCCAAAGCGAGATATGTTGTGGGTCGCTGCTGCTGGCCCAGCATCCAATCTGCTAATGGCTTTATTTTGGGCTTTTATTATTAATGTTTCACCTCATGCACCTGCGAATTACTCTGAGCCTATGGCTTTGATGGGACAGGCTGGCGTGATGATTAATGTGGTTTTAATGGTATTAAACTTACTACCATTGCCGCCGTTAGATGGTGGCCGTATTGCAGTTAGTTTGTTACCTAATCATCTTGCCTATAAGTTCGCACAAATCGAACGATATGGCTTTATTATCTTAATTGTTTTGCTGGCAACTGGTGTTTTATCGAGCATTATGGAGCCGTTGATTCGTGCCGTCATTAATATGATTGTTTTCATTTTTTAACTTAATTTTTCGGGCGTGATAGCGCGCCTTTTCGTATAATAGCTTTATCTTTATTTATGGTTATTCATCACTATGGCTGTTGAACGCGTTTTATCTGGCATGCGCCCTACGGGAAGCTTGCATCTTGGACATTATCACGGTGTTTTGAAAAACTGGGTGCGCTTACAGCACGAGCATGAATGCTTATTCTTTGTTGCTGACTGGCACGCGCTCACCACGCATTACGATACCCCTGAGATTATTGAAGAAAGCGTTTGGGAAATGGTGATCGACTGGCTGGCGGCGGGTGTTGATCCTTCACAGGCGACTATTTTTATTCAGTCTCGTGTGCCTGAGCATGCTGAGTTACATACATTACTTTCAATGATTACACCCCTAGGCTGGTTAGAGCGTGTGCCGACTTATAAAGATCAACAAGAAAAATTGGCGCAGAAAGATTTATCAACTTACGGTTTCCTTGGATATCCACTTTTACAAAGTGCAGATATCTTGATCTATAAGGCCACCTTTAATCATATTTATGGTCGTGAAAAAGGTTTTGAAGAAAAAGCCGAAGCTGCAATTAAGAAACTAGGCAGTAAACGTGGTGGTTTGTATGAAGAGTTACGTACGCGTTATCAAGAAAGCGGTGATGATGAGGCGCTTGAATCTGCTCGCGCAATGATCGAAGAGCAGCAAGGCTTGAGTCTAGGTGATCGAGAGCGTTTGTTGGGTTATCTTGAAGGCGGCGGAAAAATGATTTTGGTTGAACCAGAATACAAACTTACGCCAGCTTCAAAAATGCCAGGCTTGGATGGTCAGAAAATGTCGAAATCTTACAATAATACGATTTCGATGCGCGAAGACCCAGATAGTGTCGCTAAGAAAATTAAAACGATGCCAACGGATCCTGCGCGCATACGGTTAACCGATATAGGTAATCCTGATAAATGTCCTGTTTGGCAACTGCATGAAGTCTATTCAACAGAAGAAACTAAAGCCTGGGTTCAGCAAGGTTGCCGTACTGCCGGAATTGGGTGTATCGCTTGTAAAGCCCCAGTGATTGAAAGTGTGCTCGAAGAGTTAAAACCAATTCAAGAGCGTGCAAGACAATATGCTGAAGATCCAATGTTAATTAAGAATGTTGTAGCTGAAGGTTGTGAGCGTGCCCGCAAGATGGCGCGCGAAACGATGCGTGAAGTACGTGAAGTGATGGGTTTGAGTTATTCATAATGATTAGTCTGCGCTGATTTAAATGTTAGAGACACTTAGTAAAGAAGCGCATCAGCCCTTAGAGGCTAAAATTCATGGGGAAGCTTATACAACGCTTCCTCATGATTTGTATATTCCCCCGGATGCTTTAGAAGTCTATTTGGATGCCTTTGAAGGCCCATTGGATTTATTACTATATCTCATACGGAAACATAATCTTGATATTCTAGATATTCCCATGGCGGAGCTTACTCGCCAATATATGGGTTACGTCGAAAAAATGCGTGCAATTAAGTTGGAATTGGCTGCAGATTATTTATTAATGTCTGCCATGTTGATTGAAATTAAATCTCGCATGCTGCTTCCAAAAACGGCAGAAGTTGAAACGGAAGATGATCCAAGAGCGGAGTTGGTTCGTCGGTTAATGGAATATGAATCGATTAAAATTGCCGCGCAAAAACTGGACGAGTTACCTCAGGTGGGCATTGATTTGATGGTTGCTCATGCTTATTTTGAACAAATTACACAAGTGCAAGCTCCGCAAGTTTCGATTGATGATTTAACGGCAGCATGGAAAAACGTGCTAAAGCGTGCGAGTCATTTTGCACATCATAAGGTTGGCAAGGGTGAGCTGTCGGTGCGTGAGCATATGAGCCAAATCTTACGGCAATTAAGTGAACATAAAATGCTTGAGTTTACGGCGCTATTCGACGTTGAGAAAGACGGCATTCCTAAACTGGTCGTATGTTTTTTGGCGATTCTGGAATTGGCGCGTGAAGGCTTGGTGAAAATTACACAGCAGGGTGCTTTTACCCCAATCTATTTACATACGAGTCAATTGATCTAACAAGATGGATAATATTGCACAAATAAAAACAGTGTTAGAGGCCGCGCTATTAACAAGCGCAACACCTTTGTCGCTTGATGATATGTCTCGCTTGTTTCCAGAGCGTATTGAGCGTGCTACTTTTAGAATGCTGTTAGATGAGTTGAAGCAAGATTGGTTGGCGCGATCTCCATTAAGTATGGAGCTTGTGCAAGTTGCAAGCGGTTGGCGTTTTCAAGCGGTGGCCGAATTGGCGCCATTTTTATCTCGTTTAAATCCTGAGCGGCCACAGCGTTATTCACGTGCAGCAATGGAAACACTAGCGATTATTGCTTATCGTCAACCAGTGACGCGTGGTGATATTGAAGAGATACGTGGCGTAGCAGTCAATCCAAATACGATGCGTCAATTACAAGAGCGTGATTGGATTGATATTGTTGGGCAACGTGATGTGCCTGGAAGGCCAGCTTTGTATGCAACGACAAAAACATTCTTAGATGATTTAAATCTCAAATCTTTAGCTGATTTGCCAGCGATGGAATTGTTTGTTGAGCAATCAATTTCGGACGAGAATGTTGTTCCAGAAATTGTTAATCCTGAAGTCTCAACGCAATTAGATTTGATGCCTGATGGTGACATATCTAACAATCAACTTGCCTAATTAAAACCGCAGGCAAAATTCAATCTGCGGTAAAATCAGCACTATTCAATTATTGAAATACCCAACATGGCCCGTCCTTTTAAGCAGCAGCGTGATCCGCAACGTATCGTTAAGCGACCAAGCACTAATTTTACTAAATTAGCGGCTGACCCTGATGCGCCTCCAGCACCTACTCAGCGTTTACATAAATTATTAGCGCTTGCTGGTTTAGGTTCACGTCGTGATATGGAAGCATTAATCGCGAGTGGACGAGTGACGATTAATGGTCAGCCCGCAGCTGTTGGTGCAGGGGTGACAGAGTTTGATATTGTCAGAATTGATAGTCGTCCGATTCGCTTGCCGTTCGAGGCTGAGTTAGCAAAAGTCTTGGTTTATCATAAGCCTGAAGGTGAAATTGTCAGTCAGGACGATCCTGAGGGCCGTGCTAGCGTTTTTGATAAATTACCTAAGGTCCGTGGCGCTAAATGGATCGCCATTGGTCGTTTAGATATCAATACTTCTGGTCTTTTGATGTTCACTACTTCTGGTGAGCTTGCTAATCATTTCATGCATCCACGTTATGAAGTTGAGCGTGAATATGCAGTACGTATTTTTGGTGAGTTGACCGAAGAAGAGATGTCGCAATTAACCCAAGGTATTGAGCTCGAAGATGGCCCAGCTAACTTCGACGTGATTCGATCACAAGGTGGTGAAGGTTCAAATCATTGGTATCAGGTGATTTTGCGTGAAGGCCGTAATCGTGAAGTGCGTCGTTTATTTGAGGCGTTTCAGAAACCAGTAAGTCGCCTAATGCGTGTACGTTTTGGCCCTGTGAATTTACCCTCACGTTTGAAACGTGGAATGATGTTAGAGCTATCGCCTAAAGAAGTTGTTGGTCTATTGGAGTGGGCTGGTTTGAATGTGCCGTCAGGACCAATGCGTCAACTTAGTACGCGCGAAAAAGATAAACTGGGGACTGCTTTCACACCGAAGCCCAAAAAAGAGGCTAGAGAACGCTTGGCTGCTAATGAGCGTAATCGCAGTGAGCGTCAAAGTTACTATGAGCGTAACGCACCACCAAGTCTTGCAGAGATTTTGACGGGGACCACTAGAAAGCCTAGAGGTCGTAATGCCGTTGATAGGAATAGTGCGGATAGGGCGGCGGCAGACAAGGCTGATTTTGAGCGTTCACAACGGCCAGTAAGAGGCTCTAAAACTTCAAGCGCTAAAAAACCATCTGCTAATCGTCGTATTCGTCAGGGTGCGGATCTCAGTGCGAAGCCAGTATCTACTAAAAAGGCTAAATAGTTAGCTTAGTTTAAATGAGATAGGCTTTTAAGCAGGTAATTGCTCTTTAGTGAGCATAAATACAAACTCATTGCCTGAGTCTACTTCTAGCCATGTAAATGGTAGCTCTGGATAAGCGGCAAGAAGCGCATCTCGGTTATGCCCAATTTCTACAATCAATAAACCACCGTCGTTCAGGTGTTTTCCAGCTTCGCGCAGTAGTGTATGTGTATGATCCAGACCATCATTGCCGCTGCCTAGTGCAATTTGAGGTTCATTTCGATACTCTTGTGGCAACATTGCCATCGCAGGTGCGTCCACGTAAGGTGGATTACTGATAATTAAGTCATAAGTTTTACCTGCTAATGCAGTAAACATATCAGACTCAATCGCTGTGACTTGTTCTTCCAATCCGTAATTTTTGATGTTGATATTTGCGACGGCAATTGCATCAGGGGAAATGTCGACGACATCAACGGCAGCGTTCGGGAAAGTGTGTGCGAGTAAGACTCCCAAACATCCACTGCCTGTGCAGATGTCAGCAGCACTCTCAACCATTTCTTGATACTCAATCCATGGATGCAATCCATTTTCGAGTAGTTCAGCAATAAATGAGCGTGGCACAATCACACGTTCATCCACATAGAATTTAAAACCTTTTAGCCACGCTTCACGTAATAGGTAAGCGGTTGGTGTTCTATCTGTAACGCGTCGTTCAATCAGGTGTGCTAAATGTTTTGCTTCGGCAGGTGTAATGCGTGCGTCAAAGAAATTCTCTAAGGTATCCATTGGTAAATGTAAGGCGCTCATGATGAGCCATACACTTTCATCGTATGCGTTGTCTGTGCCATGGCCAAAGAAAATGCCGGCTTCTTCAAAACGACTGACGCTATAGCGTAACCAGTCGCGAATTGTAAGAAGATGGTTGATTACCTGTTGATTTGCCATGAATGACTTTCTAAGCTGATGATCCAAGTTTGCCAGTGATTAAAACTAAGCGAGTAGAAGTTTTTCTAAAGTGATGCGATAAGTGTCTTTAAGCGGTTCAATATCAGCAACAGCGACACATTCATTCAGCTTATGTATGGTTGCGTTAAGTGGGCCAAACTCAATGACTTGTTTGCAGATGTCCGCAATAAAACGTCCATCTGAAGTACCGCCAGTAGTTGAAAGTTCAGGATTAACGCCATAGCTTTCTTGGATTGCTTCTGAAATGGCAGCTACCAAATTGCGTAATGTAAGGCGGTGAGTATTCCCATTCTAAGTCATACTCGAGTGCATGTTTGTCTAGTATGGCGTAAACACGTTCTTTTAGATTCTGTTCAGTACTTGCTGTTGAGAAACGGAAGTTAAACAAAATGGTGACTTCGCCAGGCACCACATTTGTTGCGCCCGTTCCACCATTCATATTTGAAATTTGCCATGAAGTAGGTGGGAAATATTCGTTACCTTCATCCCAGACGGTATCCACCATATCTTTAATGGCTGGCGCCACCATGTGAATTGGATTTTTAACGAGGTGAGGGTAGGCGATATGGCCTTGTACACCTTTTACAATGAGCTTTCCTGAAAGTGAGCCACGACGACCATTTTTGATCATGTCACCAACTACTTTATTTGAGGTCGGTTCACCAACAATACAGTAATCAAAATGCTCATTACGTGCTTTGAGTGCTTCCACGACTTTAACTGTGCCGTTAATCGCAATACCTTCTTCATCGGATGTTATGAGTAAGCCAATTGAACCTGGATGATTAGGATGTTTGCTAACGAAATCTTCAATCGCAGTAATAAAGGCAGCGCATGATGTTTTCATATCAGCTGCACCGCGGCCATATAGCATGCCATCTTTGATGGTGGGCTCAAATGGAGGTGTATGCCATTGATCAACAGGGCCTGTAGGTACAACATCTGTATGCCCTGCAAAAACTAGTAGCGGTCCAGATGTGCCTCTGCGGGCGTAGAAGTTATCAACATCATCAAAACGCATGCGTTCTATTTTGAATCCTAAGGGCGCTAAGCGGCTAATCATTAGCTCTTGGCAACCTGCATCAAGCGGCGTATTGGATTGCCTTGAAATAAGGTCTTTGGCTAGTTCTAAGGTTTTAGTCATGATGCCTGCTCTGTAATTTCTTGCATGGTTTAGTTAATGATGGTTTGATATGTTGCTTCGTCAAAGCCTAATGCAATAATAGTGTCATTTTTTACTAATATAGGGCGTTTAATCACAGAAGTCTTTTCTAGCATTAAATGAGATGCTGACTTCTCATCTGTCACCGCTGCTTTTTCAGCGTCACTTAAGTTACGCCAAGTCATCCCAGCCCGATTCACTAATTTATCCCAAGGCTTTTGGCTCAACCATGTATTGATGGTGGCTTTGTCTATGCCGGCGGCACCATGGCCTTTACCACCGCCTACTGGATGCTCGCCGCTCTCAAACCCGAGGTCATTGCCGTTTTGGGCTGCGATATGCACTATCCTGCCTCTAACAGTACAATCTTTAATCAGCTAAGGTACAACTGAAAAGCAAAACAGCCCACGGATGGGCTGTTTAAGGATTATGATCCGCTACTTAAATGCCACGTAACAATTCGTTAATGCCCACTTTACCTAAAGTTTTTTCATCTACCTTTTTAACGATCACAGCGCAGTAAAGACTGTAGCTGCCATCTTTAGATGGTAAGTTGCCTGAAACTACTACTGAGCCCTTTGGTACACGGCCGTAAGTGACAGAGCCAGTTTCGCGGTCGTAAATTTTAGTTGATTGACCAATATAAACGCCCATTGAAATCACACAGTTATCTTCAACCACAACACCTTCAACGACTTCTGAACGTGCACCAATAAAACAGTTGTCACCAATAATGGTTGGGCCGGCTTGCACAGGCTCTAAAACACCACCAATGCCTACGCCACCTGATAAGTGAACGTTTTTGCCGATTTGTGCACATGAGCCAACGGTTGCCCATGTATCCACCATCGTGCCTTCACCGACATAAGCACCAATGTTGACGTATGAAGGCATCAATACAGCATTTTTGCCGATGAATGAGCCGCGACGAACGATAGCGTTAGGTACTACGCGGAAGCCACCTGCTTTAAAGTCTGCTTCTGTGTAATCTGCAAATTTTGGCGGTACTTTATCAAAATATTTTGTGCAGCCGCCATCCATGAGTACATTGTCATCTAAGCGGAATGAGAGCAATACCGCTTTTTTAAGCCATTGATGAGTTTCCCATTCCTGACTATCGCCTTTGCGTGAAGCAACGCGCAATTTACCTGAGTCCAAATCAGCCATGATGTTAGCAATGGCGTCTCTTAATTCTGGTGTTGCTGTTGATGGGTTAATGTCAGCGCGACGCTCAAAAGCATCTTCAATAATGGCTTGTAATTGGCTCATGATGTATTCCGAATTGTAAAAACTTAAAAAGGGGTATTTTACCTGCTTTGCGGAGCAATTGCTTGCTCATACAGTGGCATCACTTTAGGTATCTGGGTTTTTAGATCAGCTAAGCGTGTTTCATCTGAAGGATGGGTACTCATAAACTGAGGCGGTTTCTTCCCACCTTGCTGACTCATCTTTGTCCATAAAGAGATGGCAGCATCAGGTTGAAATCCTGCGCGAGCAGAAAGTTCTAGTCCAATCCGATCTGCTTCTGTCTCCTGAGTGCGTGAATTGGGCAGGGCAAAAAAGAGTTGAGATCCAATCGCTGTTGCTTGAACTGCTGGGCCAGCTACCCCTGATCTTGATGAGCTTAAGATGGCAGAAAGTACTGCCATGCCGCCATTTTGGATAGCTGCTAATGACATGCGTTCGCGACCATGCTCACGTAATGCATGACTGATTTCATGGCCAATCACTGCAGCAAGTTCATCATCGGTAGCTTTGAGTTTATCTATCAAGCCTGTAAATACCATGATTTTCCCACCAGGCATGCAATAAGCGTTTACCTCATCATTTTTTTCTACGTTAACTTCCCATTTCCATGTTTGAGCATCGTTACGGAAGTACCCAACTTGTGCAATGAGTCGATTGGAGATTTTGCGGACACGGTCTACCACAGCAGGGTCAGTATTCAGCGTCCTTTTATCATTTGCCGTTTTGAGTGTTTGCATGTAACTCTTTAGTGACATGCTCTCTACTTGTTTTTCAGAAAACATCATCAGTTGTTTACGCTCAACACCAGTAACACCAACTTTTGTTGTGGTAGCGCAGCCGCTTAGCTGAAATGCTAAAACTGAAATAATAAGGATAGATAAGCGGTTAAATTTCATATTCTTGTTTTACTTAAACGATTTCATCAATTAGAAGCTTACTTGTGAGCCAAGTTCAACTACTCGGTTAGGCGGAAGCTTAAATTGGTTGGTAATTGTTTCGGCTGAACGGAAGAGTCCAATAAAGATTTTTTTGCGCCAAAACGCCATCGCTGCATCTTCTTGAGGAATAAGAATCTCTTTACCTACAAAGAAAGAAGTATCCATCGGATCTAATACTAAGCCTTTTGAGGCGCAAAGCTCTAGGTCTCTTGGCAAATCTGGTTCATCTTTAAAGCCGTAGCGAACAGTGACACGATAAAATTCATGAGGTAACACTTCAACTTCCACACGTTCTTCTTCGCTTGTATGTGGAAAGTCCAAAAACTTCACTGTCAGGTTGATGACTTTTTCATGTAGCACTTTGTTATGTTTTAAATTGTGCAGCATGGCATGAGGAACGCCATCTGGATTAGGTGTCATAAATAAAGCAGACCCAGGCACTCTGGTAGGCGGGTGTTGGCCAATCGCTTCAATAAATGAGTCTAATTCCATCGATTCATCTTTTAGATGCTCATACAGCATGCTGCGGCCTGTTTTCCATGTGAGCATTAAAGTGAAAATGAAAATGCCGATAATTAGCGGCACCCATCCACCATCAGGGATCTTTAATACGTTGGCACTAAAAAATGCCACGTCTATCGTTAAAAACATACCAATCAGCATGCCCGTGCGTAATTTGCTCCAGCCCCAAATGTGATGGAACACAATGCCGGCGAGTAGTGAGGTAATAATCATATCCCCTGTTACAGCAAGTCCGTAAGCGGCCGCTAAATTGCCAGAAGATTTAAAGCTTAACACCAAGACCATCACTGCAATCATTAAGCCCCAGTTGACGCGTGGCATGTAAATTTGGCCTTCTTGGCTTTCTGATGTGTGTTCAACGTGCATACGTGGCAGATAGCCTAGTTGCAAGGCTTGGCGTGATACTGAATATGCTCCAGTAATGACGGCCTGAGAGGCAATCACCGCAGCCAATGTTGCTAGCACGATTAATGGATATAGCAGCCATTCTGGTGCAAGCAGGTAAAACGGATTCTTAATCGCTTCTGGATCTAATAGTACCAATGCACCTTGACCAAAATAATTAATAATTAAGGCAGGCAATACGAAGCCGAACCAAGCTAAACGAATAGGGAATCGACCAAAGTGGCCCATATCTGCATATAGCGCTTCAGCACCAGTTACCGCTAAAACAACTGCACCCAATGCTACAAAGGCAATCCAAGGGCTAATTTGAAAGAAGTGAACGGCATAAATGGGGTTTAAAGCATAAAGAATGGCAGGATATTGCGAAATGCCATGAATGCCTAAAACTGTAAGCGTTCCAAACCAAGCAAGCATGATTGGACCAAAGAATGCCCCAACTAAAGCCGTGCCTTTGCTTTGCGCCCAAAATAAAATAAATAGCACAACTAAAGTGACAGGAATGATGAGTGGATGAAGTATTGGCGCAGCAACTTCAAAACCTTCTACCGCTGAAAGTACCGAAATGGCGGGAGTGATCATGCCGTCAGCATAAAACATACAAGCACCCAAAATGCCTAGCAACATAATGGTATGTTGCATTTTTTTGTTACCTTCCGCTTGGCGTGAAGCAAGTGCTAGTAAAGCCATGATGCCGCCTTCGCCACGGTTGTCAGCACGCATGATGAAGGCGACATACTTCACTGACACCACCATGATTAAAGCCCACACAATCAGCGATAAAATGCCAAACATATTGGCCTCATTGAGTGGGACTGGATGTGTGCCAACGGAGAATACTTCTTTAATGGTGTAAAGAGGGCTGGTGCCGATATCACCAAAAACAACGCCTAGTGCGGCTAAGTTTAATGAAGAAAGCTTTTTTTTATGGCCAGAAGGGGTTGAAATTAAAAAAACGACTTTGAGATAATGAGAACGCTATTATCAAACAAGTTAAGCGCTAAACCAATAGCAGAATGATAAAAGCTTCTAATACTAATTGATTTTAAAGATTAGTCTTATTGACCGACACATCAGCAGAGCCAATCCCAAAAGTAAGCTTAATATCGTCACCAACAGATAATTGATTGGCGCTATTGATGATTTGTCCTTGTTTGTTCTCGGCAAAAGCATATCCTCTGGTGAGGACCGCATTGGGATTGAGGTGTTGTAGATTTTGATTGAGCTGATGGAGACTATTTTGTTTATTTTCTAATTGTTTTTGTATTGCCATGTTTAGACGGTAAGCAATTTGACGGATTTGCTGTTTTTGGTGCTCTATTTGTTGTGCTGGTGAGATTAGGCGCTTTGCTAAATAGTCCAGCGTTTGGCCTCTTTGGCCTAGTAATGTTTGGATACTTTTGTTCAGTTGGCCTGTAAGTTGGTTGAGCTTTGCCAGCAACATAGCCCGTGAAGGTGAGACTAATTCAGCCGCAGCAGTTGGTGTTGCGGCTCGTACATCAGCAACAAAGTCACAAATCGTAAAGTCGGTTTCATGCCCAACCCCGCTTACCGTGGGAATGCGGCAGTTTGCAATGGCATGGGCGACGACCTCTTCATTGAATTGCCATAAATCTTCCATGCTGCCACCCCCTCGGCAAATGATAAGAACATCACATTCAGCTCTTTCACTTGCTAAGTTGATTGCGCTCGCAATTTGGTTGGATGCACCTTTGCCTTGAACTGGTGTTGGGTAGATGATGACTGGAATTCCTGGCATACGGCGTTTAAGCGTTGTTAATACATCATGAAGCGCAGCAGCATCTGGGGATGTCACAATCCCAATTTGTTGAGGATGACTAGGTAGCGATTGTTTAAAGGCTGGGTCGAATAGTCCTTGTGCTTGTAATTTTGCTTTTAGCTTTTCAAATGCTTCAAATAGAGCACCTAGGCCAGCGCGTTGCAAAAACTCCACAGTTAGCTGAAAGTCGCCGCGTGCTTCATATAGCGTTACAACTGCTCGTGCCTCAACTTTATCACCTTCTTTAGGTGTCCAGTCTAAGTAGCTATTGCGGCCGCGAAACATGACGCAGCGTACTTGTGCGCTGTTGTCTTTAAGCGAAAAGTACCAATGACCAGAGGCTGCACGCGTAAGATTTGAAATTTCACCGCTAATCCAGAATAGCGGAAAGCTTTGCTCCAATACTTCACGTGCCATGCGATTAAGATCGCTTACGCTTAAGATACGAGGGGCTGAGTCTGATTGCGCTGTTTCTGTCTCTATCATTAGGTAATATCCGTTACAATCTAGGCTAAATTCAATACGTCTTATTATACGTCTTACATAAAGCTTTTTAAGGTAGATTAATATGCTGAATAAATTGTTAGTAACTCGCTTGGCTTACCTCATTGGTTTTGTAGTGAGTTTTGGTTTGGTTGCACTGGCTTTGATTATTCAAACGCGATATCAACTAGAGCCTTGTCCACTTTGCATTTCTCAGCGCATCATATTCATGGTGGTAGGGGGTTTGTTTCTAGCTGCGGCCATTCAAAACTCATCTAAGGTATTTTTTGTTAAAGCCTATGCTTTCTTGCAAATGGCGGCGGCGCTAGGTGGTGCTGGTGTAGCGATTCGTCACTGGTGGCTGCAAGTACATAAAGACCAGATGCTGGTCGATTGTGGCGTCGGCTTTGATTATATGTTCGAGAATTTCCCCTTACAAAAAGCGCTTACCTTAGTATTTAAAGGAACAGGTGATTGTGCCGCTATCGATTGGACGTTCTTGGGTTTTACTATTCCGCAATTGGCGCTGATAAGTTTTGTCAGTTTGGTCGTTTATGCCGCTTTAGTCGCTAAAGCCCGTTTGAAGAGTTAATCATGTATAAATATTTAGAAGAATTTGTTGGAAATACCCCCTTAGTAAAATTGAAACGTATCCCTGGTAATACCAGTAACACTATTTTGGTGAAGCTTGAGGGTAACAACCCAGCAGGCTCCGTAAAAGATAGACCTGCTTTATCTATGATTACACGCGCAGAGGCGCGTGGAGAAATTAAACCAGGCGATACGCTTATTGAGGCGACTTCGGGTAATACGGGTATTGCCCTTGCCATGGCTGCCGCCATGAAGGGCTATAAGATGTTATTGGTGATGCCAGAAAATCAAAGTGTTGAGCGTCGGCAGACCATGAAGGCTTTTGGCGCTGAACTACTGTTAACCCCTAAAGATGGAAGCATGGAGTTGGCGCGTGATGTTGCAATGAAGCTGCAAGCCGAAGGTGAAGGTATCGTCTTAGATCAGTTTGGTAACATGGATAATCCACAAGCCCATTATGAAGGAACAGGCCCTGAAATTTGGCGTGATACTGAAGGAAAGGTAACGCATTTCGTTGCTAGTATGGGAACTACAGGGACCATCATGGGGACGTCTCGCTATTTAAAAGAACAAAATCCGAATATCAAAATAATTGGTGTGCAGCCAGAGGAGGGTGCGCAAATTCCAGGTATTCGTAAATGGCCAGAAGAATATTTGCCCTCGATTTATGACGCTAGTCGAGTGGATGAGTTGATTTATGTTAGCCAAGCGAATGCGGAAAAAATGACGCGTCGTTTGGCGGCAGAGGAAGGTATTTTCGCGGGAATCTCTTCAGGAGGTGGTTTGTATGCGGCGATGCAATTATCTAAGCAATTGGAAAATGCTGTGATTGTTTCTATTGTTTGCGATAGGGGTGACCGATACTTGTCCACTGGGGTATTTCCCATCATGATTCCAACCTTAGTGTTTGATATCGAAACAATTCCTGATACCGATGGCTTAAAAGGATTGTTAGGTTTACCAACTGAAACATTGGCTGATGATGTGGCAAAGATTGCGTTTCATCAGCGCCGCCAACATAACGGTAGTGAGTTTTTACCTTTGCATCAGCACCGTGTTGTCGCAATTTCATGTGTGTTGCGTGAAGGTGATCATTTTAAGGTGTGGTCTTTGGGTGCGGCTGATGATCCAGAAGGTCTGTTGATTCAGCGTTTTTTTGATGGCATCGTAAAATACAACCCGTATGTTTTTTCTTGTTATGGCGGTGGTTTTGTTTTCCCTGTTT
>JBEDFH010000035.1:0-6614 GCA_041175265.1 Pseudomonadota bacterium
ATAACAAGCCTTGATCACCATTACATATAGATTATCTTGCGTTTAACTCACTTAAAACTTGCTGGCTTTAAATCCTTCGTTGATCCAACGACGCTGCACATACATGGTCAGCGCGTTGGCATTGTGGGGCCAAATGGCTGTGGAAAATCAAATGTAATGGAATCTGTACGCTGGGTTTTAGGTGAATCAAGCGCGAAAGAAATGCGCGGCGACTCAATGGATGCCGTTATTTTTAATGGTTCTGGCAATCGAAAGGCAATTTCTCGCGCAAGTGTTGAGCTTGTTTTTGATAACAGTCTTGGGGATGCTAGCGGTTCTTGGTCGCAATATGCTGAAATTTCAGTGAAACGCGTCATTGAACGAGATAAAGGCTCAACTTATTACATTAACAACACAGCTGTTCGTAGACGTGATGTTGCTGATTTATTTTTAGGGACCGGGCTTGGTGGCAGAGCTTATGCCATTATTGGTCAAAATACCATTTCACGTATTGTTGAAGCAAAACCAGAAGAGCTGAGAGTATTTTTAGAAGAGGCCGCGGGCATTTCTAAATACAAAGAACGTCGTCGAGAGACTGAACTGCGGCTCCGAGATACGCGAGAAAACCTCACTCGTGTCGAAGATATTAGACAAGAAATGGCTAAGCAGATTACCCGCTTAGAGTCTCAAGCCATCATTACAGAGCAATATCATCGTTTACAAGAAGCATTAAAGAATGCTGAAGGTCAGTTTTGGCTATTAAGAAAACGAGATTCAGCAGCTAGCTGGGAAAAAAGCCAGCGCAATGTTGAAAAGCTAGTGAATGAGCTTGAAGCGCAAATGGCATCGTTACGTAAAACCGAAAGCATGCTGGAAACATTGCGTCAGCAACATTACGCAAGCACGGAAGCCGTTCAAGTTGCTCAAGCTAAATACTATGAATCAAACGCTGATGTTGCCAATCTGGAAACTCAAGTAAAGCATACGCAAGAAGCGCGTGACCGTTTAACACTTCAGCTAGAGCAAACCCTAGAACTTTCAATTAAAGCTGACAATCAAACCCATGAGCTTGAAAATCAATTGCATCAGTTAGATGTGGATTTATCGGAAGCTGAAGAACAGCTTACTGCAGCCGAAGAGGCTCTTGCTAGAGCAAAGCAGGCGTTTCCGGAAGCTGAACGCGCATATGCCTCAGCACAACGAGCGCACGCGGATGCTCAAAGGACTTTATCCGAAGCTGAACAATCTATTCGTATTGAAGCGAATCATAACGAACATATTGGCAGATCAATTTTGGAAATGAAGCAACGCCTCGATCGTTTGAATGCGGAAAACTCTAATCTAAGATTGCCTGACGAAAATGACTTTTCGGCGAAACAGGGGGAATTGAAAGCGCTGGAAGCAACATGCGCAGAACTTACCAATGAAATTAACGAACTTAAGGAAAAAGAGTTATCTCAACTTAAGGAAATTAAAGTTCTTAGAGAACAACAATTGTTTGATGAACGTTCTTTAGCTAACGTTGAAGCTCAAATCATTTCTCTGAATAAAATTCAATCTTCAATTGGCCATGAAGCGAAACTAGAGGAATGGCTAAAAAATAGTGAATTCAAAGAATCTAGACGCATTTGGCAAAATATTGAGATTGCAAAGGGATGGGAAACAGCCTTGGAGGCTGTATTAGGCAATCGTTTAAATGCCTTAATCAAAACTAATGGCCCAATTACACCAAGCCATAGACCGCCGTCAGCGTTGCTCATTGCAGAGCCAATGAACAATTCTCCGGCTAAAACCAATAAAGAAGGCTGGCGATCGATTTCTGAACTTGTAGAAGTCAAAGACGCAGCTCTTAAGGCACTCATTCACTCATGGCTCAATGGCGTTTATTTACTAGAAGATGGTAAAGATCCTGAATTAGAGCGCTCAAAACTTGAAGCTAACGAATTCTTATTGAATAAATTAGGAGATATTTATTCAATCAACACCTTGTCAATCAATGCAGCACAATCTTCACTTAATGGTGTTTTGGAAAGACAGCGTGAACTAAGCGAATTAAATAAACAATTACCTACGATAAAAGCTACTGTAGACAAAGTAAAAATTGAGTTGCTTAGTTTAGAACAAGGATTGCAAGATAGTCGTCATTTACAACAACAGCAGCAGCAAAGCTTAACAAAAGCAACGCAAACGCAACATCACTTAAACGTTGAAGTGCAAAAACTTCAACAGCAACGTCAATATGTCTTGGATAGACAAGCTGCTGTTCAACAAGATATTGCTCAAACCAAAGAGAAATTGACGCAATTTGATACCGAGCAAGCAGGTAGACAATCATTACTTGATGCGACACAAAGCTCTTTATTTAAATTAAAAAGCGATAGGGAGCAAACATTCTCTAATAGGCAAGCGGCCGAACTTAGATTAAATGAACTGCGCAATCAGAATCAGCTAGCAGAAAAAACATTACAAGAGAAAATCTTCAATAAAAAGATTATTTTAAACAGCATCAATGAGTTGAATAGTAAATCTAATCAAATAAAAGAAGAAAAAAACGCATTACTTAACAAGAAGAAAGAAGCGGAGAATCTTTTAGATGCGGCAAAAATGGAAGGTCTTAAGGGCAATCTAGAAGTTGCTATTACTTTAAAACAGAGTCGCTAAGAACCGCATGCTAAAGCACGAGACGATATGGCAGGCGCTGAAAATGAATTGCAAAATCAAGAACGTAACCGGATGCAAAATGAGCAAGTACTTCATCCACTACGAGATAAAGTTGAACAATCAAGATTGCAAGAACAGCAAGCTCGATTGGTGTTTGAGCAATGCCAAGAAGAACTAAACCAAATAGGATTGGATGAGGAATTACTAAGTAAAAACCTCACAACCAATACCAAAATTCAAGATTTAGATTTAAAGACTCAATCCATTAAGAATGAAATCGAAGTGTTAGGGCCAGTTAATCTTGCGGCGATTCAAGAACTAAATAGCGAACGTGAACGCAAAATGTATCTTGATAGCCAGGCTGAGGATTTGGAAGAAGCTATTTTGACCTTAGAAGATGCTATTCATAAGATAGATAAAGAAACACGAAATAGGTTGCAACAAACCTACGATGAGGCCAATCGTCATTTCGGAGAGTTGTTTAAAGACTTATTTGGGGGAGGGCAGGCTCGTTTGGAGCTTCTTGGGGATGAGATTCTAGATACAGGCATGCAAGTGTTTGCTCAGCCTCCAGGAAAGAAAAACAGCACAATTCATCTGCTTTCAGGTGGGGAAAAAGCATTAACTGCCTTAGCTTTGGTTTTTGCTTTATTTAGATTAAATCCTGCGCCATTCTGCTTGATGGATGAAGTGGATGCTCCGCTTGACGATAGCAATACAGATAGATTTTGCGCGATGGTTAAAAAAATGTCTGAGCGCACGCAGTTTCTTTTTGTTAGTCATAATAAAATTACAATGGAAATGGCTCAGCAATTGGTGGGCGTTACCATGCAAGAGTCCGGTGTTTCTCGTGTCGTAGAAGTTGACATGGAAGCAGCAATGCAAATGAATCACGAATTATTTATATAAACATCCATATGGATAAATCAAGACTACTATGAGCGAATTAACTTCTGCATTACTCGGTATAGGCTTAACACTTATTGCCCTAGTTGCAATCTTCAATTGGTGGCAAGAGCGAAAGATTAAAAAAACAATTAATCAACACGCTAGTGAGATTCATGAGGATTTGCTCATGGATACCCAAGAAATATTGAGTACAGAAACAATAGCGCAAATTGAAGATCAGTTTGACGATCCATTCACGATTGGTGAAGAAGTGGATTTTAAAATTCAAATTGATGAGTCTGTAGAGCATCAACACGACATTCCCGAAACTGATCATTATGATTTTGTTGAAAGCCCAGCTTCAGAAGTTTTAATCGCTTATGAAGATACATTGGCGTCTCCTCAAGCGCAAAATGAGTTAATCCAAGAGGTTGATCAGCATCAACATATTGAAGCCATCGATTTTCCAACGAAAATATCAATTCATACACCTGATGCGATGAATGAAGAGGTTGATTTAATCGCCCACTTTCACTTCACCGATCCGATGAAGTTTGAATTATTTTTACAAAACGTTGAGGTTTTCAATCGATTAGACAAGCCTGTATTAAGCTTTGGTTTAGATAAAAATAGCCACTGGAATGCACTAGGCCACGCATCACAAAGTCTCGAGCTAACTGAAGCTGCATTTAGTTTACAGCTCGCGGACAGGGCAGGGGCTGTGACTGAAGATACGCTATCGCAATTCCAACAGCTCATCACAGAGATGGCTTTAAAGTTTAATGTCGAGCCTACATGGTTAGGTGTTAAGGATGTTCTTGCTTACGCCCAGTCTCTAGATGAGTTCTGCTTGGAGGTTGATAAAACCATGCATTTACACTTGGTGAGTGGCTCAGCTGGACGTTTTACCGGGACGAAATTTAGAGGCCTGGCGGAGGCAAATGGATTAACACTCAGCTCTAATGGCGAATATCAATCCTTATCAACAACAGGACATGTGAATTTTACTTTGGTTAATATCGAAAACAATCCATTCACGAATGACATGCTGAAATCTAGCTTATTAAAAGGAGTATCTTTTAGCTTAGATATTCCCCGTGCTGACCATTGCGCAGAAGCATTTAACCAAATGTTATTAATTGCAAAAAAAATGGAGCAGGCACTATCAGCAAGCCTTATTGATGACAGGCACAAAGAGTTAAGCGATCATCAAATAGAGAAAATTAGACAACAACTCAAACTCATTCAAACGCACATGACGACACGAGGCATTCCATCAGGTAGTCCTGTTGCTTTGCGTCTATTCTCTTAAGGATCTTGAGTTTGCATGCCTAACCACAGCCAATCAAATCTGTTTGATCAAGTTTCCGATCTGCCTCATTCGGATGCTCACCGTGCAGAAGAAATACGCCGCCTAATAGCGTCCCATGACCATCAGTACTATGTACTTGATGCGCCAATGGTGACAGATAACGAATATGATGGATTGTTTCGTGAGCTACAAGCGTTAGAGCAAGCCCATCCTGATTTAATTACTCCAGACTCACCTACACAACGAGTTGGTGGGCAAGCAATAAAAGCATTCGGAAGCATTACGCATCGGGTAGCAATGCTGTCATTAAATAATGCATTTGAAGACAAAGAACTCATCAATTTCGATAAGCGTATCCGGGAAGGGCTAGGATTCGATGAAATTGAATACGCCGTAGAACCTAAATTTGATGGCCTAGCTATTACACTCACATATGAAAATGGAATCTTTATACAAGGTGCCACTAGAGGTGATGGATATACCGGTGAAGATGTTAGTCACAACCTAAAAACCATACGTAGCATTCCACAGCGATTGGCTACCAACAATCCACCAAAATTGCTAGAAGTTCGTGGTGAGGTGCTGATGTTTAAAGCTGATTTTGTGCAGCTTAATAAAGATCAAGAATCCCGAGGTGAAAAGCTCTTTGCCAACCCTAGAAACGCAGCAGCAGGTAGCCTTCGCCAACTAGATCCCAATATCACTGCAACACGTCCTTTATCATTTTTTGCCTACGGCTTGGGTGCCACAGAAGGCGTTGCTCATTTTGCTAGCCACAGCGCAAGTATGGATTATCTGCAAAGTTTACATTTACCGGTATGCAAAGACCGCGCGACCGTCAAAGGTGTTCAGGGCTTGCTCATGTATTACCAAAAAATTGGTGGGATGCGAGATCAATTACCATTTGATATTGATGGCGTTGTTTATAAAGTTAATTCGTTATCACAACAAGCTGAGCTGGGGTTTGTTTCACGCGCACCTAGATGGGCAATAGCACACAAGTTCCCAGCACAAGAAGCTTACACCGTTGTTTTAGATATTGACGTTCAAGTAGGTAGAACTGGTGCAATCACCCCTGTGGCACGTTTAAAACCAGTCTTTGTTGGTGGTGTCACAGTCACAAATGCAACCTTGCATAATGAAGACGAAATGCGTCGCAAAGGGGTCATGATTGGTGACACAGTAAGCATTAGAAGAGCAGGGGATGTTATTCCTGAAGTCGTGAGCGTTCTTTTTGAAAAACGTAACAATGATGCTCGCCAGTTTGTCATGCCTACAAGCTGCCCAGTATGTGGTTCACATATAAAAAAACAAGAAGATGAGGCGGTTGCGAGGTGCACAGGCGGTATTTTCTGTGCAGCGCAGCGCAAACAGGCAATTATTCACTTTGCTTCCCGAAAAGCAATGGACATTGAAGGTTTTGGTGAAAAATTAGTGGATCAGCTAGTCGATCAAGATCTAACGCATACACTAGCTGATATTTATCGTTTAGATTTTAAAGCGCTAGCCAAGCTAGATCGCATGGCTGAAAAATCAGCACAGAACATCATTGATGCCTTAAATCAAAGTAGAAAAACTACCCTGGCACGCTTTATATACGCACTCGGAATAAGAAACGTAGGAGAAGCTACAGCAAAGGATCTGGCTCGCTTTTTTGGAAGTATAGAAGCAATAAAATCAGCTGATTTAGACAGGCTTCAAGAAGTCCCTGATGTAGGGCCTGTAGTTGCAGAATCCATCAAAAACTTTTTTTCTGAGGCTCACAATCAGGAAG
>JBEDFH010000036.1:0-6601 GCA_041175265.1 Pseudomonadota bacterium
ACATTAAAAGGCGAAATAATGTCTTCTGCCAAAATGCGGCCGAGTGAATCTCTTATCCCTAAAGTTTCAATTTCTTTAACAGGGCTTAAGTAAGCCTTAATCGTCGAGCGTGCTTGATTAACAGCCATTGAATTTGGATCGTATTCGTCACAATGACTTTGAGTATTGGCAAGTTCAGCTAAGGTTTTTTTGCTCATCATTGAGGTCTGTTTTTTTAAATATTGTTTATAGGTTAAGCCATTGCCGAATAAAGGTGGCAACGGCAGAAATATCGTTTAAATCAATTTGTGGCTTGGTCGTATTCACTAATTCATCTGTAGCGATAGCAATAATATTCTCATCTTCATTCGCTAATAAAGGCGTGCCCATTTCTGCTCTGTGGACTTCAATTTTAGGAATGGCTTCATGTTTGAAGCCTTCAGCTAATACTAAATCGCTGAGTGAAGTGTCCATTTGAGAAAGTAGCAAAGCCAAACTTGGCTCATCTTCGGCATGGGGAGTGCGTGATAGCTCAGTCATGAGAGCCCAGCGCTCTTTTGAGCCTATCATCATTTGCACAGCGCCTGCTTCTCGTAAGCGGTAGCTATCCTTGCCAGCTTGGTCGATATCGAAGCTGTGATGCGCATGTTTGATGACAGAAATTCTTAAACCTTGCTCGATTAAGGCAGGAATCAGCTGGGTCAGCAGGGTGGTTTTACCGATGCCACTGCTATGTGCACAAAAGCCAAGTACTGGAATCATCTTTTTGGTTTTCACAATATTAGTTTTTATTGATGGCTAGACGTTCAAGCTCAGTAAGATCGTCCATAGTATTGATGTTACTAAAAGCCATAGACTGATCGTTAAAATTGACTACTATTAAGTGATGTTTTTTTTGCCAATCTTCAACTTTACGGCCGCCGTCAGTCAGGAATTTTTCTAAGTCTGAAACTAAACTGGTGCGGCACAAACAGAATACGGGGTGTGTTTGTTCGCCTGTTTTTGCGATGGCAATATCCGCATTGTTTGTTTGAAGCGCTTTCATTAAATGAATCGCTAGATTATTTGGTAGTAAAGGCGAATCGCAGGGAACGCTTAATACAAACTCAGTTTTTGCATGCTTCATGCCAGTATGTAAACCAGCTAAAGGCCCTGCAAAATCTTCGATTGTGTCTTGCATAACTGGGAAGCCAAAAGACTGATATTGGCCAATCTCACGATTGGCATTAATTAGAATATTAGCCACTTGTGGTTTTAGTTCATCAATCACATGGGCAATCATGGGTTTGCCTAAAAACGGAATGAGACCTTTATCAACACCGCCCATGCGCCTTGCTAATCCGCCTGCCAGAATAATTCCGGTGATGTTCACAAGTTATCCGCCTGTGTGTGACATGAATCTCACCACGGCAGGGGCTGCACGTTTCAGGTCAAAATCATGGCCTTTAGGTTTGATTTGCATGCTGGATAAGATGGCTGACATAAGCGCTGAATCATCATCAGGGTGTTCGCGTAATAAAGACATTAAATCAATTTTGTCTTCCTGGCCTAAGCATAAATACAACTCACCTTTGCAGCTGATGCGGACGCGATTGCAAGCCTCACAGAAATTATGACTATGTGGCGAAATAAAACCGATTTTGGTTTTCGTATTCTTGACTTGCCAATAGCGTGCTGGACCACCTGTATTGAGATCGCTGCTGATTAAATCAAACTTTGTTTGAATTTTAGCGAGCGTTTCTGTGTTGCTGACAAAGCTTGATTCGCGAGAATGATCCACTTCTCCGAGTGGCATTTCTTCAATAAATGAAATATCAATGTCGTGGGTCATTGCAAACTCCACTAAGGATAATGTTTCATCATCATTGATGCCGCGCATTAAAACCGTATTGAGTTTGATGTTATCAAAGCCGGCTTTTTTTGCGGCCGTAATGCCATTCAAGACTTTTTCTAAATCCCCTACGCGGGTAATTTTCTTAAATTTTTCAGCATTCAAACTATCTAGGCTGATGTTAATTCTTTTGACGCCAGTGGCTTTGAGTGCTTCTGCTTGTTGCGCCAATTGCGAGCCGTTTGTGGTGGTGACGAGTTCTTTTAAGCCAGATAGTTTGCCGATTTCTTCAAATAGCCAGAGTGCATTTTTGCGAACTAAGGGTTCGCCGCCAGTGATGCGTACTTTAGAAACGCCAAGGGTGACGAAAGCTTTCACGATACGCAAGCATTCTTCAAGTGAAAGGACTTCATCACGTGGCAGAAATTCCATATTTTCACTCATGCAATAGGTGCAGCGGAAATCGCAACGATCAGTAATGGATAAGCGAATGTAATCTACTTGTCTTCCAAATTGATCGATAAGCTTAGTTTTAGCGCTGCTTGATTGCATAGAAGTGCTTATGGTTTTCTTTGATATAGCCTAAATCGCTCATTGCGATCTGCTGGACGTTTACCTTGCCAGATAAGCTTCCATTCGTCATTCAGTGATATTTTTTCATGCTTTTTGTCGGCTTGGATCAATAGTAAATCGCAACTAAATTGATTGGGGCCATCGATATGTTTTGTTTTTAAATTAATGTAGTAATGCATCAGGTCGGCTTGATCATTACCCATAATGCTATTAATGCAACCATGATTTTTAGGTAGGTTTTGTTTTAGTGCTTTGGCGACTGGATAGTAGCTTTTTGCATTATCTATTAATGGCAGCCAGAGTGTCATCAATAGACTCCACACCATAGTAATACCGACAGCCCAATCTGTAATGGCTGCACGATTAGAACGTTTTGTATTAATCGTGGCTATCCACACTAAAGAAGCTAAGATCGCTGCCATTAAACTAATGATATTGATGTCCATGCTGCTTAATCCAGAAAGCACGTGCATGCGTACTGAAAGGCGTTCAGGCCAACCTGTTGTAAAGGCAATCCAGCCTAACCAAATTAAAATACCTGCTAAACCAAATGCGAATAATCCAAACCAGTTAAGGGCGCCAGCAGCACCACGTTTCAACGTTTCAACAGTGCCCCCTGCAAGTAAGGTGAGTGGCAACAGCAAAGTCAGTGCTGGTGCTTCGCTGATTCCACTAAAACCAATCAATATAAGCGCAACGATGAAATGGGTCATGATGAGCTGAAATTTTGGTTTGCTAACCAATACTTTTCGATAGTGCCATAAGCCCCAAATCGCTAAGGGCAAAGACGGCCAAGCACCCCATGCAATCGTTCTTAGTAAATCTACATGTGTACTGCTTGAAAGTATTAATTGAGTTTGCCACCAAGTGATTAGTTGATTTGGGGCGACTTGCCATAAAGCCGCTGGCCAAAGGACTAGCCAGGGCATGGAAATGAGTAGAGCAAGCCCCAATACAATTGCATAGCTTTTTGAGCGCCATGCTTTAAAGAATAAAGGAAGTAATAGCGCAGATACGACTGAAATGAGTGCGGGCATTAATCCTGTGGCTAGAAAGCTAATACCAATACCGCAGCCTAGTAGTGCACTTGCTCTGAAAGGTCTTCTTCTTGCGAGTGCGAGGCTATATAAACCCATTGCGCTGCCAGTCAGTGCAGGCAATGCGGGGCTGAGTGAATGTGCTATCGCGATTAGCCCGACTGAGCTAATAAAAATAAAGCTGGTTTGTCTGCCTAGACCTTGCCCCCAAATTTCACGGCCTATCATGCCAACAACTAATAATGTTAAGGACATCCAAAATGCACTCGCCACCCTTGCTGCATCGTGAAGGCTTAGAATCGGGCTGAGTAATTGGCTGAATAGTGCTGCAGACCAATAAAATAGTGGGGGTGTTTCTAAAGATGTTTGGCTTGCTGAAGTTGCAGTGAGCCATAGCTGCTGATCCAGCATATTTTTGATAATGCTAACGCTGGAAGCTTCATAGGGTTTCCATGGTTGATGGCCAAAAATACCCATGGTGACCCAAATGATACACAGCAGAATGAGTAGCTTGGTTTTAGCCTTCTCTCCGATGCGGGCAACCGGTGTGGCAAGATTTCCTTGCCAATCATGATCTATTTCAAACGCCATTTAAAACCTAATCAATGTGTTGATAACGTTAAGTTTAAAATAAAAAAGGCAGCGTAAGCTGCCTTTTTTGGAAACCATACAAAATTACATGCCGTATTTTTGACGGAATTTCTCAACACGACCAGCAGTATCTAAAATCTTTTGCTTGCCTGTGTAGAATGGGTGACATTGTGAACATACTTCAATGTTCATGTCCTTGCTATTTGTAGAACGTGTATTGAACTTGTTGCCGCAGCTGCAAGTTACTTTAATTTCGTTGTACTCTGGATGAATCTCGGCCTTCATGGTCAAATCTCTTTCAAAAGCATTTCACTGAACCAGCAATTATCATTGATTTCTTTAAATTAAGCAACTAATAGCCAACAATTATCCGCGGCGCATACTGTCAAAAAAGTCAGCATTGTTTTTGGTTGCCTTGATTTTGTCTAATAAGAACTCCATCGCTTCAAGGTCATCCATTGGATAAAGCAGTTTTCGTAATACCCAAATTTTCTGAAGGATATCTTTTTCGATGAGTAATTCTTCACGGCGTGTGCCAGATTTATTCACATTGATTGCTGGATAAATACGTTTTTCGGCCATGCGGCGGTCAAGATGGATCTCCATATTGCCTGTGCCTTTAAATTCTTCATAAATCACATCATCCATGCGTGAACCTGTGTCTACAAGCGCAGTTGCGATGATGGTCAATGAACCGCCTTCTTCAATATTACGTGCCGCACCAAAGAAGCGTTTAGGGCGTTGAAGCGCGTTGGCATCAACACCACCTGTTAATACTTTGCCTGATGCTGGAACAACCGTGTTGTAAGCGCGGGCTAGACGTGTAATCGAGTCTAGCAAAATTACCACATCTTTTTTGTGCTCAACTAAACGCTTGGCTTTCTCTAGCACCATCTCTGCAACTTGCACGTGACGTGTTGCTGGCTCATCGAAGGTCGAAGCAACCACTTCGCCTTTCACTGAACGTGTCATTTCCGTCACTTCTTCAGGGCGTTCATCAATCAACAATACAATTAAGTTAACATCAGGATGGTTTGCGGTAATGGCGTGTGCAATGTGTTGCATCATGACTGTTTTACCACTCTTAGGACTGGCTACTAATAAAGCGCGCTGACCTTTACCAATTGGTGCAATCATGTCAATAACGCGACCTGTGACGTTTTCTTCGCCGCGAATATCACGTTCTAAAATGAGTGGCTTTGTTGGGAATAGTGGTGTTAAGTTTTCAAACAGGATTTTGTGTTTAGTGTTCTCTGGAGATTCACCGTTGACGCTATCTACTTTTACTAGCGCAAAGTAACGTTCACCATCTTTAGGTGTGCGAATTTCACCTTGAATCGTATCGCCTGTATGTAAATTAAATCGGCGAATTTGCGATGGTGAAACATAAATATCATCAGGACCTGCTAAATAAGAGGTGTCTGGTGATCTTAAGAAGCCAAAACCATCTTGAAGTACTTCTAAGGTGCCATCGCCAAAAATGCTATCGCCTTTTTTTGCTTTATTCTTTAACAGAGCGAAAATTAAATCTTGTTTTCGCATGCGACTGGCATTTTCGATTTCATTTTCGATTGCCATATCGACAAGTTCTGTGACTGGAAGGTGTTTTAGGTCTGATAAGTGCATTTGAGGGTGCTCGCTGAAAAGGACGGAATTACTAAAAGAGGATGATGTGACTTACAAAAATGTGTCTAGTTCTTCAAGTTGCTTAAATATCAGGGGATATCAGGATTGCAACGGAACTAGACACAAGATATATCGATTAAATGTTGCTGTCAATAAAAGCTGTTAATTGTGATTTTGATAATGCGCCAACTTTAGTTGCTTCAACGTTACCGTTTTTAAATAACATTAATGTTGGAATGCCACGAATGCCGTATTTAGGTGGCGTTTGTTGATTTTCATCAATGTTTAACTTAGCCACTTTAATGCGACCTTCGTATTCTTTTGCCACTTCATCTAAAATCGGTGCAATCATCTTGCATGGGCCACACCACTCAGCCCAGTAGTCAACTAATACTGGAATCGCTGATTGTAAAACTTCTTGCTCAAAAGCATCGTCGCTTGTGTGGATAATTTGGTCGCTCATGTGAACCTCTAAATTTGTAAAATTTGAATAGCTAAATTAGCTTAACTGGAAAATACTATTTCGCTATCCTAGCGAAAAAATGCTGATTAGTGAAGCGTTGTGTGCAATAGATTGTGGAGTTTTGATATTTTTTAATGAATCACGATCGGAATCGTTTTTATGCAAAAAATTATATTTTTAATCATAGCCTTGTTTTTAATGGCCCCGCCATGCCAGGCGGAGCTTGCTAAACAGGACGTTTTGAAAGATATGGCAGGTAAAGAGCATAGGCTCTCAAGCTATCAAGGCAAATGGGTGTTAATCAATTATTGGGCGACTTGGTGTCCACCTTGTTTGGAGGAGGTGCCAGATTTGGTTGCGCTATATGATGAGCATAAAGGTAAAGACTTGGTGGTCATCGGCGTGGCGGTTGATTACAAAAATGAACAAGAGGTTGCTCGATTTGTTGATGACATGCTGATGTCTTATCCAATTGTACTGGGGACTTCGAAAGTGATGCGA
>JBEDFH010000037.1:0-8736 GCA_041175265.1 Pseudomonadota bacterium
TCTGAATACTTGTTTTGTTGTAATGTGACTCCATATTAATATCAATGAATTCATCTGAAATAAAACAATGGTTGAAGAACAAGCAATAATCGTCAGCACTCATCAAAATCAAGCTGCTTTAGAAATTCTTCGCAACAAACCTTGCGGTCTTTGTGGACAAACCCGCGGTTGCGGTCTTTCTTTTTGGGGAAAGTTGTTTGCACATCGCGCCAATACATTTAAAGCTAAAAATCATATTGAAGCCAAAGTTGGTGATGTTGTTATCGTCGGTGTAGAAGAAAGCGCATTGTTATTGAGTGCAGTCGCTGTGTATGGCATTCCGCTATTGTTTTTATTGATTGGTGCGTTCTCAGGTAATGCATTAGGAGATGGCCTGCATGCCGACCGAAACACAGCTATCGGTGCTGTGCTTGGTTTATTGCTTGGATATATTTGGGTAAAAGGCCATGCGCAAGGTCGATCCTTAGATGCGCGATATTCCCCCGTGATTTTGAGATTGGCAACGCCATGCTCAAATTTCAACGTTGTTAGTGAATGTAAGTCTGTTAATAAATAAAGGTGAAAACATGATTAAAAAATTAGTCGCAGCTTCTGCGCTCTTTTTATCTTTTTCGGTCAACGCAATTTCTAAAGAATTGCCAGACTTTACTGAACTTGCTGAAAAGCAAGGTCCATCTGTGGTTAATATTAGTGTGACGCAAGTTGTGCAGGGGCAGGGGATTGGTGGTTTCCCTGGCATGCCAAATGATGAAGCGTTTAACGAGTTGTTCCGTCGTTTTGGCTTGCCCATTCCAGGCGTGCCTGGAGGCCCTGGTGGTCAAGTGCCACCACAGGAATTTAAATCTAATTCATTAGGTTCTGGCTTTATAATTAGCGCTGACGGTTATATTTTGACTAATGCGCACGTTGTGAATGAAGCGGATGAAGTGATTGTAAAACTTTCAGATAAGCGCGAGTTCAAGGCCAAAATTATTGGCGCAGATCGTAGAACTGATGTGGCATTGTTAAAAATTGATGCGACTGGTCTACCTAAAGTGAATGTTGGTGATCCAGCTAAACTAAAAGTCGGTGAATGGGTGGCTGCGATTGGCTCACCATTTGGTCTTGAAAACACGATGACGGCGGGGATTGTGAGTGCCAAAGGGCGTGCCTTGCCGCAAGAAAACTTTGTGCCATTTATTCAGACCGATGTGGCCATTAACCCTGGTAATTCAGGCGGTCCTTTGTTTAATTTAAAAGGTGAAGTGGTCGGCATCAACTCACAAATCTACAGTCGCAGTGGCGGTTCTATGGGTTTGTCATTTGCAATCCCTATTGACGTCGCCATTGAAGTCTCTACCCAATTGAAATCGAGTGGAAAAATTACACGCGGTTGGTTGGGTATTGCCATTCAAGAAATTACCAAAGACTTGGCAGAGTCTTTCGGTATGAAGAACACTAACGGTGCTTTGATTGCCGGTGTTGAGAAATCAAGCCCAGCTGAAAAAGGTGGCTTAGAAGCAGGTGACGTCATTACCAAATTTGATGGAAAACCGATTGTCACATCTTCTGATTTACCGCGTGCAGTTGGTGCTGCTAAGCCTGGTAAAAAAGCCGCGGTTGAAGTGCTTCGCAAAGGGGTTGTCAAAGGTCTAAACGTTACTGTAGGCGAGGCTCCCTCAGAAAAAGAGGAAGTAGCTAGCAATAACAAGGGTGCTGCTAAGCCAGAAGTGAATCGTATAGGCTTAATTTTGCGTGAGTTAACATCACAACAAAAGAAAAACATCAATGGTAAAAACGGTTTATTGGTCTCTGAAGCGCAAGGTGTAGCGGCGCAAGCAGGCATTCGTCGTGGCGACGTAGTCCTTGGCTTAAATAATGCTGAAGTGCAAAGCCTAGAGCAGTTCAATAAGCAATTGGCGGCGGTAGCCGCTGAAAAAACCATTGCCTTATTGATTCAGCGTGGTGAAAACACACTTTACGTGCCAATCAAGTTGCCTGCGGGCAAATAAGCTAACTAGTATCTAAGCCTCAGCATCTAATGGTACTAGGGGCTTAAATGCTGTAAAATTACGTAAGATTAATACGTTACAAGGGCGCTTAGGCGCCCTTGTTGTTAGTAAAACTTTTGTACTGAAACTATGAATAACATCCGTAACTTTTCTATTATTGCCCACATTGACCACGGTAAATCCACCTTGGCTGACCGCATTATTCAACTTTGTGGAGGCTTGTCTGACCGTGAAATGGAAGCGCAAGTGCTTGACTCTATGGATTTAGAGCGTGAGCGCGGTATTACCATTAAGGCGCAAACAGCAGCATTAAGATATACGGCATTGGATGGACAAGTTTACCAATTAAATTTGATTGATACCCCAGGTCACGTCGACTTCTCCTATGAAGTAAGTCGTTCACTTTCAGCGTGTGAAGGTGCTTTATTGGTAGTGGATGCGAGTCAAGGTGTTGAGGCGCAAAGTGTTGCAAACTGTTATACCGCGATTGATTTGGGCGTAGAAGTATTTCCAGTACTCAACAAAATTGATTTGCCGTCGGCTGATCCTGATCGCGTAATTCAAGAGATTGAAGACGTCATTGGCGTGGATGCGCAAGAAGCGGTGCGTTGCTCAGCTAAAACAGGTGAGGGCGTGCGTGATGTGCTTGAGCTCGTCGTGGCTAAAGTACCACCACCTGTTGGTAAGCTAGATGCGCCATTTAAAGCTTTGATTATCGACTCATGGTTCGACAATTACGTAGGCGTGGTGATGCTGGTGCGTGTCGTCGATGGCTCACTCAAACCAAAAGACAAAATTCGTTTGATGGCCACAGGTGACGTGCATCTCTGTGAAGAAGTGGGTGTATTCACGCCTAAGTCATTCCAAAAAGCATCACTGTCAGCGGGCGAAGTAGGTTTTATTATTGCCGGCATTAAAGAATTAACCAGCGCTAAAGTGGGTGACACAGTTACCCTAGCAGATCGGCCAGCAACTGAAGCTTTGCCTGGTTTTAAAGAAGTTAAACCACAAGTGTTCGCTGGTTTATATCCAGTTGAGTCTAATCAATTTGAAGCATTACGTAGCGCACTTGAAAAATTACGTTTGAACGACGCTTCCTTGCAGTTTGAGCCTGAAAACTCAACTGCATTAGGCTTCGGTTTCCGTTGCGGTTTCTTGGGCTTGTTGCACATGGAAATTGTGCAAGAGCGTTTAGAACGCGAATACGACATGGATTTGATCACCACAGCGCCAACCGTTATTTACGAGTTGTTGCTTAAAAGTGGTGAAGTGATTCAAATTGAAAATCCATCACGTCTACCTGAACCGTCTCGTGTTGAAGAGATTCGTGAGCCGATGATTACTGTTAATCTCTTGATGCCACAAGATTACGTAGGTCCGGTCATGACCTTGTGTACCACTAAACGTGGTATTCAGAAAAATATGCAATACATGGGTCGCCAAGTGATGTTGAGCTATGAGATGCCGCTCAATGAAGTGGTGCTCGATTTCTTTGATAAATTGAAATCTGTCTCTCGCGGTTATGCGTCTATGGATTATGAATTCTTAGAGTTCCGTGCTGCTGACTTAGTTAAGTTGGATATCATGGTGAACGGCGAACGCGTTGATGCTTTGTCATTAATTGTGCACAGAGCGAATAGCGTTTATCGTGGCCGTGAATTAGCATCAAAAATGCGTGAATTAATCCCACGTCAAATGTTCGATGTGGCGATTCAAGCAGCGATTGGCGCTAATATTATTGCCCGTGAAACAGTGAAAGCCATGCGTAAAAACGTTTTGGCTAAATGTTATGGTGGCGATATTACGCGTAAGAAGAAATTGTTAGAGAAACAAAAAGAAGGTAAGAAACGTATGAAGCAAGTGGGTAACGTTGAAATCCCACAAGAAGCGTTCTTAGCTATTTTACGTGTTGAAGATAAATAAAGGGCTGTACTTATGATGTTCGCGTTATTTATGGTGGTCGTGCTCATTGTGACTGGTTTGATTTGGTTGCTAGACATTGCTGTATTGCGAAAAAGTCGTGCGCCTGGTGCAGCTGACCCCATCTTAGTTGAATACTCTAAGAGCTTTTTCCCTGTTATTTTGGTCGTTTTTTTAATCCGATCATTTATCGCTGAACCTTTCAAAATCCCATCAGGCTCTATGATGCCGACCTTGTTAGCAGGTGATTTTATTTTAGTGAATAAATTCACTTACGGTTTACGTATGCCTATTTTGAACAATACTTTGGTTGAAATTAACCATCCCAAACGTGGCGATGTATTTGTATTTCATTACCCACCAGAGCCATCGATTGATTACATTAAACGCGTTGTTGGCGTGCCAGGCGATAAGATTCTTTACCAAGACAAACAGCTTTATATCAATGGTCAAAAGTTAGACATGACTTTTGTGGAAGACTATCAATATGAAAGCGCTGGCTTCAATCAAGTGCATGCTAAACGCTTTCAAGAACAATTGGGCGATGTTAAACATGATTTGTTAATCGAAGATAATAGCCTAAGCAAAGAAGGTGAAGTCACTGTGCCGCCGGGTCATTATTTTGCAATGGGTGATAATCGGGATAACAGCAAAGACAGCCGTTATTGGGGCTTCGTGCCGGAGCAAAACTTGGTTGGTAAAGCATTCTTCATTTGGTGGAACTTTGACCAATTCAAACGAATCGGCAGCAGTATTCATTAGGACTGCATATTGAATAATCACTTCGGACTTGAGCGCCTGATAGGCCATGATTTCAGCAATAAAGCCTTGCTGACACAGGCCTTAACGCACCGAAGTTTTGGTAGTACGAATAATGAACGTCTAGAGTTCTTAGGCGATGGTGTTTTGAATTTCATTATCGCTAGTCAGCTTTATCTTAAATTCCCCAAGCTTGATGAAGGCGATCTTAGTCGCTTACGTGCACATTTGGTTAAAGAACCTACGCTAGGCGAATTAGCCCTGACACTGAATATTGGTGATGCTTTAAAGCTGGGCGAAGGTGAATTAAAAAGCGGTGGATGGCGCCGTCCATCAGTCTTGGCAGATGCTTTAGAAGCCATGATAGGCGCCGTGTTTTTAGATGCAGGTTTTGCTGCAGCTGAATCCGTTGTGATTAAACTATTCACGCCGCTCATTGAAAAAATAGATCCTAAAGCGATTGGTAAAGACCCTAAATCTTTACTACAAGAATATCTGCAATCCAAGAAAATTGACGTTCCCAGTTACGAAGTATTGGCCATTGAAGGTGAAGCGCATTGCCAAACCTTCCGTGTCGAATGTCGTGTTGCGAAGTTTAATATCGTCACGCAAGGCGAGGGCACTAGTCGTCGCGCTGCAGAACAACAAGCTGCAGAATTAGCGAATCAAGAAATTGCTGCGCAATCCAAATAATCGAAAGTTAAACCATGACTCAAAATAAAAACGCGACAGAAGCATTTCGTTGTGGCACCGTTGCCATCGTTGGTAGACCTAACGTTGGTAAATCAACACTGCTCAACCATATCTTGGGTGTGAAGCTCAGCATTACTTCTCGCAAGGCGCAGACCACACGTCATCGTTTACTTGGCATTCACACTACTGAAGATACGCAATTCTTGTTTGTTGATACCCCAGGTTTTCAGCAAAAACATATCAATGCCTTAAACAAAACACTCAACAAAACAGTTACGCAAGTGCTGAACGAAGTTGATGTGGTGCTGTTCGTGATTGAGCCTATGCACTTGGGTGACGCCGATAAAATCGTGCTGAATTTGCTCCCTAAAAATAAACCAGTATTGTTGGTGGTGAATAAAGCCGACTTGATGGGTGATAAAGGTAATCTATTGCCGCTGATTCAAGACTTCGATTTGTTATTTCCATTCGCAGCCATTGTGCCAGTCAGCGCTAAAAAGAGTCTTTATCTCGATGAGTTGCTCGCTGCTGTGCGTGAGCATTTGCCAGAGCAACCAGCCATTTACGGTGAAGACGAATTAACTGATAAAAACGAACGTTTCCTAGCTGCTGAATTGTTACGTGAAAAAGCCTTCCGATTCTTAGGTGAAGAAGTCCCTTACGCCATTACGGTTGAAATTGAAAAATATGAAACAGAAGGCAATCTACGTCGAATTCACGCTGCATTTATTGTCGATAAAGAAAGCCAAAAGCCAATGTTGATTGGCAAGGGTGGCGAGAAGCTCAAGCAAATTTCGACAGAAGCGCGTCAAGATATGGAAAAACTATTTGGCGGCAAAGTCTGGTTAGAAACCTGGGTGAAAGTTAAGGGTGGCTGGGCAGATGATGAGCGTGCGCTCAAAAGCTTAGGCTATTAAGTTCTTATTCCAGCATGGCCAGCGGCAAAGTTTCTACCAGTATTTCCAAACAAGATAATCAGCCAGTTTATGTGCTGCATTCTTATCCTTTTAAAGAAACCAGTTTAGTCGTTGAGTTATTTACCCGCGATTTTGGTCGTGTGGCGGCGGTGGCAAAAGGGGCGAGAAGGCCACGTTCAGCAATGCGCGGCATGCTAGGTGCTTGGTCAGGAAAGTTGGAACTTAAAACTCTACATTCTCTTGAATGGTATGCCGGTTTGTTGATGCTGCAGGGAGAAGCCCTGATGTGCGGGTTCTATATGAACGAATTACTGCTGCGTTTGTTAGCGCGTGAAGATGCGCATGAAGCTTTATTTGATGATTATGGTTTAACACTTAAAGCTTTAGCAGCTGCACCGAGTGACTCTGCCAATATACTTAGGCGCTTTGAATTACGCTTATTGCAGCAATTGGGTTATGCGGTACCGCTCACACACAACATCAAAGATGAAGCGGTATTGGCAGATGCTCAGTATTTTTATGTGCCAGAAATGGGCCCCGTTTCCTTGCAGCATGACTACCAAGAAAATGGCGTACAATTATCTGGCAAGACCCTGCTGGATATGGATAAAGATGATTACACCGATGTGCAAACCCAGCAGCAAAGTAAGCAGCTGATGCGTTTATTAATCGCACATTATTTAGGCGATAAACCTTTACACACCAGACAACTTTTAATGGATTTACAGGATTTGTAATGACCACTTCCACCATCAAATTAGGCGTTAATGTTGATCACGTCGCCACTCTGCGACAAGCACGTGGCACACAATACCCAAGTGTTGTGCAAGCGGCTTTACGGGCAGAAGAAGCGGGCGCTGATAGCATTACCATTCATTTGCGTGAAGACCGCCGTCACATTCAAGATGCTGATGTGTATGCGCTTCGCCCTTTGCTCCAAACCAAAATGAATTTTGAAATGGCAGTGACCGATGAAATGATTGGCATTGCGCTAAAAATAAAACCACAAGATGTGTGCTTGGTGCCAGAACGTCGTGAAGAACGCACGACTGAAGGCGGCTTAGAAGTGGCTGGCAATTTGCCACGTATGAAAGAAGTCTGTCAAAAGCTGGCTGATGCAGGCATACGCGTTTCCTTATTTATTGCACCAGATATCGAACAAATTAACGCCGCCAAAGCGGTTGGCGCACCTGTGATCGAGATCCATACTGGCAAGTTTGCTGATAGCGAAGGTGCTGAGCAAGCCCAAGAGCTTGCACGTATTCAAGCGGCGACAGCGCATGCCCAATCACTCGGTTTGGTTGTTAATGCAGGGCACGGATTAAACATACATAACGTTCATCCAATTGCAGCGATTCCAGGAATGAACGAACTCAATATTGGCCATGCCATTGTGGCACATGCCTTATTTGTTGGCTGGGAGTATGCAGTGCGTGAAATGAAAGCGCTGATGATTGAGGCGGCCAGTAAGTGATTTACGGCGTAGGCACAGACCTCGTTGAAGTGGCGCGCATTCAAGATTCGCTAGATCGTTTTGGCGACAATTTTGCACTGCGAGTGTTGAGCGAACGCGAGATGCAAGAGTTTCAACTTTCCAATACGAAAGCACGTTTTTTAGCTAAACGCTTTGCAGCAAAAGAAGCTTTCGCTAAAGCCTTGGGAACTGGCATCCGCAAGCCGGCCACTTTCGATAACATTGGTGTGGCACACGATGACCTAGGTAAGCCAGTGTTTGATTTAGCCGTTGAACTACAAAGCTGTCTGGATGAAAAAGGCATTCAATTCGCCCACCTCTCTATCTCAGATGAAAAAGCCTTTGCCACCGCTTTTGTGGTGCTAGAGAAGTAGGAAAGTAAATTAGGTGATGGCTGATTTTGAAACGCCAGATTATGAACGTCGCTTCGGTGGCGTTCGTCGTTTATACGGTGAGCTTGGCTTAAGCAAGCTCCACTCCGCCCATGTTTGCGTGGTTGGTATTGGTGGCGTTGGCTCTTGGGCTGTTGAAGCGCTTGCCCGAAGCGCTGTAGGTCATATCACTCTAATTGATTTAGATAATATTGCAGAATCCAATGTCAATCGACAACTCCACGCAGTCGATGGCGTTTTTGGTCAAGCCAAAGTCACTGCCATGGCAGAGCGCATTCATCTGATTAATCCCGCATGTCAGGTGCATCAGATAGAAGAGTTCATTACCCCAGATAACGTAGCCGAAATGCTGAATGCAGGATTTGATGTCGTGCTCGATGCCATTGATGATGCCAAAGCCAAAGTTGCTATTGCCGCTTATTGCAAACAATCAAAAATTCCACTGATTACTACAGGGGGTGCTGGTGGGCGTTTGGATCCAACCAGAATTCAATCTGCTGATTTAGCGCAAGTCTCAGGCGATCGTTTATTAGCAAAAGTGCGTAACCAGTTACGCCGAGACCATGGCTTTCCGAAAGCGCCTAATGCCA
>JBEDFH010000038.1:0-6452 GCA_041175265.1 Pseudomonadota bacterium
CTCGATCCGCCATAAGAAAGGAACGGCAGAGGAACACCAGTCATCGGCATCAAACCTAGAGTCATGCCGATATTTTCAAAGGTCTGAAATGCAAACCAAGTGAGCACGCCAACGCAGACAAGTCGGCCAAAGGCATCGGTCGATCGTCGTGCAATAGAAAATGCTCGCATCAAAATCGTGAGGTAGAGAAGCAAGATAAATCCACTACCAAGAAATCCGAGCTCTTCTCCTGCCACCGTAAAGATGAAGTCTGTCTGTTGTTCTGGAACAAATCGTCCATTTGTCTGAGGACCATCAAAGAGTCCGGTTCCTAATAAACCGCCAGAACCTACTGTGATGCGCGCCTGTCGCAATTGATATCCAGCACCTTGCGAATCTGCATTGGGATCGACAAATGATTGAAGGCGTTTCACCTGATAATCATTGATGACGTTGAGCTTGGCTGCGCCAAATCCGCCAACAAGGGCAACTACTAACAATCCAACGACCCAACGAGTGGGTGCACCAGATGCACCGATCATTGCAACAACAGAGATGCTAATAATGAAGACTGTTCCCATATCGGGTTGTAGCAAAATTAGTCCTACTGGAATCGCTGCCACTAAGAGAGCTTGAACCACATCGCGATGAGTCGGTTCATCATTTTCATGTCGGTATTCAGAGAGCAACATCGACATTCCAACGATGATAGAAATCTTTGCCAACTCAGCCGGCTGAATCTGGAAACCACCTGGAAGAGGGATCCATGCCTGTGCGCCGTTGACCTCACTACCGATTCCTGGAATAAGAACAGCTGTAAGACCGATTACGCCCAAACCCCACACGATAGGTGTGTAGGCGCGCAACATTCGATAATCAATAACTGTTGTGCCCCAGGCCAGCAAGATGCCAATCACAATATTGATGACGTGGCGCTTGAGGTAATACTGAGGATCTAAGCCGTTAGCAGCATACCAATCACGCGTTGCCGCATAGACAAGTAGGGTTCCGATGAAAAGTAAGAGCCCCACTGCAACGGTAAGGATTGGATCAAATCCCCAGAATGTCTGTGTTGAACGGGTGCGTCGAAAGCCTTGACGCTGATTGATCATGCTCATGGGCTCTCCTTCACCTTCGTTGCAGGTGAAATCTTAGGCAACTTCAGTGGTGGTTTGCCCTCTGGATAGATCGCCGCACCGGGAACGATTGTTGAACCTTTAACACCAGCGTTTGCATCACCATTAAAATCAGCTACGCCACCATTACTTGGCTCCGATGCTGGAGCAGAGTTGTTTTTATTCCAACCCCAATATTCAGTTGTTGTAATACCTGATTTAAATGAGAGCCATTTATAACTTAATGCCCCATAAACTTCGAAAGTATTTATTTTGTTTGAATTGTTTGAACCTGTCCAAACTGAATCAGACCAGTTAGCACTTGGGTAGTAGTAGTAAATACCACCAACATCGTAACCCACTTCAGTTGCACCAATCGTGTTACGGAAACCTGCATATAAATCCGTTTCTAAATTAGCACCTGGCAACCACTTGTCAGAAACATTTGATGCAAAGAAACCCGCATACAAACCTGATTTATGCGCCAACTCAGTACTGATTTGAGCTGCTGGCTTACCCCAAGTTTGTGATTGACCACGGAAAATGTAATCACTCACAAAAGACGCATTTGAAGTGAATGTATAATCTGGTGTCGCTTCTTCAGCCATCACTGCTTGTGCTGATGAGAATGCACCAAGCACTGCGATTAATAATAATGATTTACGCATAACAACTTCCTTTTTAAAATAAAAACGTGTGAAAACAAAATACCACGTTAATTACTAAGCAACAGGCGTGCCAACTTCCATTAAGTGTTTGTTATTCAATCCGTTTTTAAAAAGCGTTATATTGATATAACATTTATTTTTTAATAAAATCAATGGGTTATTTTAACTAAGAAATGTGCTGTATTTTTTGGATCAGCCCTTAATCAGAGGCTTTTAAAAACAAGGAATATCTAGGCGACGCACTGAAATCGGGTGTTTCTCATAAATACGCACCATCAAATGTCAGAAATCCTAATTTGCACTGTTTTGGTGCACGAAGTTTATTCAAGCCTTTTTGGTTCGTCTTTTGCAATTTGTTGAACATCACTCTCATCTTTTAAAGCAACACCAGAAACTTTCAAACGAACCGACTCCTGCGCCAACCACATTAACTTTTTAGCTGCAGCTTCATAGCTCAAGCCTTCTGGGCGAACATTTGAAATGCAATTACGATCCGCATCGCTACAAGTCAGCTTAGGTTGATAAGTCAGATATAAACCCAAACTGTCTGGCGAACTCAAACCAGGGCGTTCACCTATTAACAAAATCGTCATACGTGCTTTCATCCGCTCACCAATATCATCGGCAATGGCGACACGCGCCTGACTCGCAATAATCAGCGGGCCTGTTTTCCAAGATGTTGGCAGCTCGGCCTTGATTGCATGCAACATAGGTAGGGCATGCTTTTGAATAGCGAGTGAAGATAAGCCATCCGCAACGACCAACATCAGATCAAACTCATGCTCGGCAGGGCTTATTAGTTTAGCGGCACTTTCATCATTTAATCGACGACCCCAATCTGGTCTGAGTAAATAACTCGCCCGGTCAGGTGCTCGGCTATGCACTTTTAGCGTAGAGAACCCTATAGCCTGAATTTGCGACTCTAGCAAATCCACATCTAAGGTCAAATGCACAGCATCACGTGCCATGGCGTGCGCCATCCCAAAATTTAAAATTTCTTTGGTAGGCAAGCTGCTTCCAACCCGCCCTAAAGCAATCCGTGCCGAGGTGAATTTTTTCAGACTTTGCCAAGGGTCTTGAACCGTACTCGGGGAAGGCAAGATTGTTGTTTTATCTTGGGTCATCAGATCAACTCGCTGCTAACAAATGCTTAGGCATGTTTTGCAACATACGATGCGCTTGTGTAATGGGCTGCACGTTACCTTTTTCATCCATAATATTCATTTGCTTTAACCAAGTTTCAAACTCTGGTGCGGCACGCAAACCCAACACCTTTCTTAAATACAAAGCATCATGGAACGACGTCGTTTGGTAATTCAGCATAATGTCATCCGCACCCGGGATGCCCATAATAAAGGTCAAGCCTGCCGTAGCCAGCAAGGTCATTAAGGTATCCATATCATCTTGGTCAGCTTCTGCGTGGTTGGTATAACAGACGTCGCAACCAAGAGGAAGGCCCAATAACTTTCCGCAAAAGTGATCTTCTAAGCCAGCGCGAATAATCTGCTTTCCATCATATAAATATTCCGGCCCAATAAAACCAACCACGGTATTGGATAATAGCGGTGAAAAATGTCTGGCAACTGCATAAGCTCTTGCTTCACACGTTTGCTGATCAACGCCAAAATTAGCATTCGCAGAGAGTACGGATCCTTGACCAGTCTCAAAATACATCACGTTATTGCCAACTGTTCCGCGCTGAAGGGATAAGGCTGCAGATTGTGCTTCTGCCAAAACGGCCAAATCAATGCCAAAACTCTTATTCGCTTTTTCTGTTCCTGCAATCGATTGGAATATCAAATCTACCGGCGCACCTTTTTCAATCACCTGAATCTGATTGGTCACGTGCGTTAAAATACAAGACTGCGTTGGGATTTGATATTGATCGATTATTTCATCCACCAAATAATACAAATCCATTAAGGCAGGAATACTGTCTGTTGCGGGATTAATGCCAATGACGGCATCACCAGAACCATACAACAAACCATCCACAATCGAAGCCGCAATTCCACGGGCATCATCCGTAGGATGATTAGGCTGCAAACGCACAGACAAATGGCCAGGTAGGCCAATAGTGCTTCTAAAAGCAGTCACAACTTTACATTTTTTAGCCACCAAAATTAAATCTTGATTACGCATAAGCTTACTAACTGCCGCCGCCATTTCTGGGGTAATCCCTGGTGAGATTCGACTTAGCGTTGCTGTATCGGCTTCATCTGATAATAACCAATCTCGAAAATCGCCGACGGTGAGATGGCTGATTTCAGAAAATGCCTGTCCATCATGCGTATCCACTATCAGACGTGTCACCTCATCAGCTTCATAAGGAATAATGAGATCTTCTAAAAACTGTTTAAGCGGAATTTCAGCCAAGCACATTCTGGCCGCCATTCTTTCTGCGTAAGTTTCAGCTGCAACACCCGCTAAATAATCTCCCGATCTTGCAGGAGTGGCTTTAGCTAATACCGCTTTTAAATCTTCAAATTGGTAGGTGTGACTATCAATGGTGTACCGATAAATCATCTTTTATTTATGCCTTAAGCCTCAACAATAATGAATAAAACCGCGACACTATGAATGCCGCGGTTTCTTTAATTTACACCTTTACAATCTAACTGTAATTAATGATTGTCAGATGAAGCATCACGATGATGTTTTGTTGTTGCAAAATATACAAAACCCAATGCCATCAAACCAAAAAACACTAAGCTTAATTGTTGATTAAAGTAGATCATTGTTACCAAGCTAATTGCGGCAAGCACTAAAGCAATTGCTGGAAAAAGAGGATATGCAATCGCTTTAAAAGGACGATCCAAACGCGGCTCTTTTTGACGCAATTTAAACAAACTCATCATTGATACGATGTACATCACAATCGCACCAAATACTGACATGGTGATTAAATTTGCAGTCAATGTCATCCCAGCAAACTGAAACTCATCGCCAGCAATAGCAATCACGCCTACGACTGCACCAGCAATAATCGCACGATGCGGTGTTTTAAATTTCTCATTTACCACACCAAAAAACTTAGGCATGTAACCTGCACGAGATAGCGCAAAAATTTGACGTGAGTAACCCAAAATAATGCCGTGGAATGAAGCAATTAATCCAAACAGACCAATCCATACCAGCATATGCAACCAACCGCTATTCTCACCAACAATCATCTTCATTGCTTGAGGCAACGGATCGTTAATATTTGAAAGCGCTTTCCAATCTCCCGCACCGCCCGCAAATAACATCACACCAATCGCTAAAGCAACTAAAGTTAAAATGCCTGCAATGTAAGCCTTTGGAATTGTTCTACGGGGATCTTGAGCTTCTTCAGCTGCCATCGCCACACCTTCAATCGCCAAGAAGAACCAAATAGCAAAAGGAATTGCAGCCACAATGCCAGAGATAGAACCCAAACTAAAATGGTCTTCCCCAGACCAACCATGTGCAACGAAATTTGAAAGTGAGAACCCTGGTGAAACAACACCCATAAATACTAACAACTCAACAATTGCCAAAATAGTCACAAATAATTCAAAAGTAGCTGCAATCCGCACCCCAATAATGTTTAAGGTCACAAATACCAAATAAGCGCTCATTGCAAAGGTTTTGGGATCTACCGTTGGGAATTGAACATTTAAATAAGCACCAATCGCCATTGCAATCGCTGGCGGGGCAAATACGAATTCCACCAAAGTTGCGAAACCAGCAACATAAGCGGTTTTGGGGCCAAACGCTCGCCTTGCGTAAGCAAAAGGACCGCCTGCGTGAGGAATAGAAGTTGTTAACTCAGTAAAACTAAAAATAAACGTGGTATACATCACTGCGATTAAAATGGATGTCACTAAAAAGCCTAACGTACCGGCTTTGTCCCAACCATAACTCCAACCAAAATATTCACCTGAGATCACCAAGCCTACGGCTAACCCCCATAAATGCCATCCATTTAGTGTTGCTTTTAATGACGAACTCATGACTACTCCTTGTGTTGTAACATTCTAAAAAAAATCAATTAACTTGCTTGTAAAAATTCTCGCCAACCACCCATTGCTGAAATATCAACCGCATCATTCGTTGCATAAGCCTCGCACATAAAACCTTGAACCGTGCTTCCATCTTCTAGCGTCAATGTCCCAAAACCAAGTGGCGCAGGAACTCCAGCGACAAATGCACCATAATGAATTAACGGCAATCGCCATATTTCTAAAGCAATCGCTGTGCCACCATCTACCACTCTCAACAGCCCTGGCCGCGCAGGAGTAAACCCGTTTAATTTGAACAGTTTGTAATTCAGTGAAGTTTTTGCCTTCTTAACAAACTCGCCACCTAAGCTCACTAATTGGGCATTAAGTGGAAGCCCACTCATGTGTGCACCACAAACTGCCACTTCTACCATTACATTATCCTGTGTCATGCTGAGGCCTTATTATGAATTAAAAGAGTAATCTGTCGCGCCTAAACGGTGCGAAATCTTATGCTGAATCTGATCTGCCAAACCAAGCAATTGCTTATCACTGAATGCGGGCGCGCAAACAGTGATGCCAAATGGCAAACTATTTTTTTGAAAGCCAGTCGGAATCGCAACTGCTGACAAATCCAATAAATTCATAAAGTTTGTGTAATACCCCAAATTAGAATTACATTGCACAGGGTCCGCATTCACTTCATCAATCTTGTAAATTGTTCCAGT
>JBEDFH010000039.1:0-6359 GCA_041175265.1 Pseudomonadota bacterium
ACCAGCGCAGATTCAGCAGCAAAATTTATCCGCTTATGCGAACAAGCAGGTGTCCCATATCAGCAATATGCACATCGAACTGACCTGGGTTGCGGGAGTACTATTGGACCTATCGTTGCATCGCGCCTTGGGGTCAATAGTGTAGATGCCGGCTCACCGATGTGGGCAATGCACAGCTTGCGTGAGAGCGCTGGCGTGCTCGACCACACTTACATGATTAAGGTACTATCAAAGCATTACAATTAAACAACAGAACGTTCAAAGCTCAACCTTCCATTAGGAGATTTAAGTGCTAACAAACATGTTTAAACAGATTTTCCGCACCAAACCAATCTCATTAAAAAGTGAAGGTGAGCTTAAACGATGCTTAAGTGCATTTGACCTCACTTTGCTTGGTATCGGTGCCATTATTGGCACAGGTATTTTTGTGTTAACCGGCATTGCAGCGGCGAATCAATCCGGACCAGCAGTCGTACTGTCATTTGTGGTATCTGGCACTGCTTGTGCTTTTGCAGCATTAGCTTATGCAGAATTAGCGGCAGCGGTTGGCGGCTGTGGTAGCGCCTACGGCTATAGCTATGTCGCTTTTGGTGAAATCGTCGCTTGGATTATTGGCTGGATTTTATTACTTGAGTACAGCGTATCCGTAGCCGCTGTTGCTAACGGTTGGTCTGGCTACTTTAGCAACGCCTTACATGCCATTGGCATGGGATTGCCAGAGTCACTCACAAAATCACCAGAGCTTGGTGGCATTATCAATCTACCCGCTAGCCTGATTATTTTGATATTAATGGGCATGCTGATTAAAGGCGCAAAACAAAGCGCACAACTCAATACTGCAATGGTATTTATCAAAATACTCGCCATCAGCGTTTTTATTGGCGTTGCAGTATTTAATGTCCACCCTGAAAACTGGCATCCATTTATGCCTTATGGCTGGTTTAATACATTACCTGATGGTAAAACCGTCGGCGTACTCGCTGGCGCTTCTTTAGTCTTCTTTGCTTATGTTGGGTTTGATGCTGTTTCAACGGCAGTCGAAGAAGCAAAAAATCCACAACGTGACGTACCAATTGGCATCATTGCATCACTCACTTTTTGTACGATTATTTATGTGATTGTTGCTGGCTTGCTAACAGGCATCGTACCTTACACCAGCTTAGGTGTTGATCACCCAGTCGCTTTTGCGCTTGAATCTATTGGCTACAACTGGGCATCCGCTTTAGTTTCAACTGGCGTGATTGCAGGCCTAACAACAGTGATGCTAGTCCTTTATTACGGCCTAACTCGAATTATTCTTGCCATGAGCCGTGATGGCTTATTGACGCCTTACTTAGCCAAGGTCAACCCAAGTACACAAACCCCTGTTCGAGTCATCATGATCACCGGGGTTATTATGTCGGTTGCAGCCGGTCTCATTCCGCTAGGCGCTCTCGCAGAACTAGTGAATATCGGAACCTTAGCGGCATTCGTTTTGGTATGTTTAGGTGTGATTGTTTTAAGAAGAACACAACCTAAGTTAAAACGACCATTTAAAAATCCTTTTAGTCCACTCTTTCCAGCATTAGGCATGATTTCTTGTGGGGCATTAATGGCATTCCTCCCGCAACAAACTTGGACACGCTTTTTAATGTGGCTAGGATTAGGAATCGTCATTTACTTCGTCTACTCGATTCGACATAGCAAGCTTAGGAAGTCCTAGACTCAAATCAATAAACAAAAAAGCCAGTCTTTTGGACTGGCTTTTTTTATTCTGACTAATCTAAGGTTGTTAGATTACAGTGACAAAATCCAATGAACGATAGTTTTGATATCTTCATCTTTAACTTGTGGGCTATTTGCTGGCATTGGAATTGGACCCCAAACACCGCTACCACCTGCTTTAACTTTAGCAATTAGCTTAGCTTCCATGTCTTTGCCTTTGTACTTAGCTGCAACATCTTTGTATGCTGGGCCAAGAACTTTTTGCTCTACTGAGTGGCAAGCTAAACAGCCGCTTTTTTGTGCCAATGCTTTTGCGCCGTCATCAGCGTTAGCTTGACCAGCTAACAACAACGATGCAGCAGCAACTGATAATAATAATGCTTTCATGACATCTCCTTAAACAATACTACATATAAAACGTTAACTACTGCCAAGTGCAATGATACTCAATATTTTGACGCTTTTGAAAGATTTTTTTAGCTTTTCACTCGAACTTGATATGCATCAAATCCGAGTAAATATTCAACGCTTTAATCCTACACTTGGTTGACAACAAATTAGCTTACTTGTTCAGCGCTTCCAGACTATATTCTGTGACCATCGTATGCGTTTCGTTCGGGTAAATCGTCACACTATTTTCCATGGCATTTGCTGATTCCAAGCAAATCATTTTTCGCCATTCTTTCTCTGCTCCCATGTCCCCCATCTGACTGGCTTTATCACCCCAAGGGGTCCAGATAATGGTGGTGTGACTACAAGACTTGGTGACCCGAATTTTACGTTCATACCCAGTATCGTGAATCACACAATCACGACGACTATTTAAATAAACGCGATCAAACTCTCCATCAAATTTAATTGGGCCATGCTGTACATTACGTTGATAACCAGCCACTTTGTCAGAGAACATTAAGTTTTCTAAACCAGTAATTTCGACATTATCTACATCACTAATATTGAAATAAGTATGGAAAGCTTCACCTATCATAAATGGATGACTAGCCAAATTAGTTGTCATCATTTCTAAGCGTAAGGTTTGACCTACCGTGATTGCTAAAACAAAACGATAGTCATAAGACAATTGTTTTTTAGTGACATCTGTATGCGTCATTTCTAGCAATAAACGTGTTGCACCATTCGCCAAAATACTTGTTTGCAAAACCTTCCAAGGAATAACCCGGGCAAAACCGTGAGGGCAATAACTACTATCCGTTGGATGTGCACCAAACCAAGGCCAACAAATTGGAATACCTCCACGTATTGAACGACCTTCGGTATATCGTGCGTTACTGGACAACCACAATACTGGCTGCGCTGCAGACTTAGGTTGCCAATGCATCACATGCGCGCCCTGCAAAGCAATGGTCGCTGTTGCGTGACTATTTTCTACTGATAAAAACTGAAGACCATGTTCATCTTCATATTGAGTCACGCCAGCACTGATACCCACTTTGTTTTTAGCTAAAGATGTGTGAATCATAAATCGCCTTATTTCTTTTCGATTTGCGACACATCACGCACCGCACCTTTTGCTGCAGATGTACTCATCGCTGCGTAGGCACGTAATGCAGGTGAAACAACTCGCTCACGACTCACAGGCTTCCAAGCTTTTGCCCCTTTTGCTTCCATCGCTGCACGACGCTGAGCTAAAGTAGCATCATCCACTTTTAGGTTAATTGTACGATTTGGAATATCGATTTCAATCGTATCGCCCTCTTCCACCAAGCCAATCGCACCGCCTTCAGCAGCCTCTGGTGAAGCGTGTCCGATACTTAAACCAGATGTACCACCAGAGAATCGACCGTCAGTTAATAACGCACACTCCTTACCTAATCCTTTGGATTTTAGATACGAAGTTGGATACAACATTTCTTGCATGCCAGGACCACCACGTGGCCCTTCATAACGAATCACAACAACATCGCCTGCAACAATTTCATCATTCAAAATCGCAGCAACTGAATCATCTTGTGATTCAAAAATACGTGCACGGCCTGTGAACTTAAGGATACTGTCATCGACACCAGCCGTTTTTACGATACATCCATCTAAAGCGATGTTGCCGTACAAGACTGCCAAGCCCCCATCTTGTGAATAAGCATGCGCCTTATCACGGATACACCCTTCAGCTCTATCAGTATCTAAAGATGGCCAAAGCATCGATTGGCTAAATGCAATCGTGGTTGCAATTCCACCAGGTGCGGCTAAGAATAATTTCTTAGCTTCTTCATTACCTGACTTGATAATGTCCCATTGATCTAATGCTGCTCCCATACTTGGTGCATGGACTGTTGGGGTATCACGATGGATGACGCCTGCACGGTCTAATTCACCCAAAATGCCCATCACACCACCAGCACGGTGTACATCTTCCATATGGTACTTAGCGGTTGCTGGCGCCACTTTACAAACACAAGGCACACCGCGAGAAATGCGGTCGATGTCTTTCATCGTGAAATCTACGCCTGCCTCATGTGCAGCCGCTAACAAATGCAACACCGTATTAGTTGAACCGCCCATTGCAACATCTAAACTCATTGCATTTTCAAATGCTTTAAAATTTGCAATTGAACGAGGCAATACACTTGCATCATCTTGTTCGTAGTAACGCTTAGTAATATCAACAATGATACGGCCCGCATTCAAAAATAGTTGTTTGCGTGCTGCATGTGTAGCAAGTGTTGAACCATTACCTGGCAAACTTAAACCAAGTGCCTCAGTTAAACAGTTCATAGAGTTAGCAGTAAACATGCCTGAGCAAGAACCACAAGTTGGGCAAGCCGAACGCTCAATCGCCTCAGACTCGGCATCTGAAACATTACTATCCGCAGCAGCCACCATTGCATCCACTAAGTCTAGCTTGTGATTATTACCTTGCCAGTTAACCTTACCCGCTTCCATTGGGCCGCCGGACACAAATACCACCGGAATATTCAAGCGTAAAGCCGCCATCAACATCCCTGGCGTGATTTTGTCACAATTAGAAATACAAACTAAGGCATCAGCACAGTGTGCATTCACCATGTATTCAACACTGTCAGCAATCAAATCACGACTAGGCAAGCTATAGAGCATGCCCCCATGACCCATCGCAATGCCATCATCTACAGCAATCGTATTAAACTCTTTAGCTACACCGCCCGCTTTTTCAATCTCGCGCGCAACTAATTGCCCCATGTCTTTTAAATGCACATGACCAGGCACAAATTGGGTAAAAGAGTTTGCAATCGCAATAATTGGTTTATCAAAATCACCGTCTTTCATTCCAGTAGCACGCCAAAGTGCGCGTGCGCCCGCCATGTTGCGGCCGTGAGTGGTAGTACGTGAACGATATACAGGCATGACAGCATCCAACAGAAATCAAAAATGTAATTTTAAACTACAGCGCCACAAACGGCATTAGTTATATAGCCTTAATCTAACCAAGGTTTTCGATTCACAGCACCTATCAATTCACCTTAGATGTAAAATGTGGCTTATCGCGTTAATTTTTAGATTGTTATTCCCCATGACTTTTATTCATCCTGGTTTTGATCCCATCGCTATTCACCTCGGTAACTTTGGCATTCATTGGTATGGCCTGATGTACCTCATCGGCTTTATGGCTTTTCTATGGTTAGGTAAATGGCGTGCTAGCAAGCAAGTATGGCGAGGCTGGGAACCTGAGATGGTGGATGATGCAATGTTCTTCGGCGCCTTAGGTGTCATCTTAGGCGGTCGTCTTGGTTACGTAGTGTTTTACCAAGCTTCTTATTTTATTGAACATCCATTAGAAATTCTTGCCGTATGGCAAGGCGGCATGAGCTTTCATGGTGGATTCTTGGGCGTATTAGTTGCCATGGTGTTTTTTGGACGAAAATACCAAAAATCATGGATGAGTATTATGGATTTTGTAGCGCCGCTTGTGCCGATTGGATTAGGCGCAGGGCGCATGGGTAACTTTATCAATGGGGAGTTGTGGGGCAGAACAACTAATGCTGATTGGGGCATGGTCTTCCCAAAAGTAGACACCCTTGCCCGCCATCCATCACAGCTTTATGAATTTGCACTTGAAGGTATTTTGCTTTTCGCAATCTTATGGCTCTACTCAAACAAAAAACGGCCTGTAGGTGCGGTATCAGGCTTATTCCTAATCGGTTACGGTAGCTTTAGATTTTTAGCCGAATTTACTCGTGAACCTGATGCTAACTTGGGAATTCTAAGTCTAGGCATGAGCATGGGGCAATGGCTCAGCTTTCCTATGATTTTGATTGGACTGGCGATGTTTGCCATCGCTCACAAATCTAGAACTGTTTAACGCGGTGACTAGCTTTATGCCTAGTCACTTCCGGATTGCGAAGCTTGGCGTGTTTAGTTGTCTGACCATGAGTACGCTCACGCCAAAGCTTAAATGAACTTGCTTTAAGATTGGCTCTCATCAGTTTTATGACGCCATCTTGACCAATCCCAAACTGAACTTCAATCGCTTCAAATGGGGTTCTGTCCTCCCAAGCCATTTCAATCACGCGTGAAATATCCGCTTCATTCAGTGGGGTTAACAACATCGTTTAATTCCTGTCCATTTCTTATCTTGCCAAGCTTTAAAGAAAGCAGCTTTTGTTAAAGGCGGCTCATTACTTTCCGCGTGATGCTCTGCATAATGCTTCAAATAACGC
>JBEDFH010000040.1:0-6290 GCA_041175265.1 Pseudomonadota bacterium
ACTGCAGCTTCTGCAACTGCTTTTGCCTTATCTTCTTCTGTCACTAAGCCAAAGCCTGTGATTTTCTTTTCAATTTTAATTGCCATGATATTTTCTCTTTTTATATTTGTGCTAAATGGGGTTATCTAAAGTTTGTTCAAATTAGAACTTGCCGTAATAACCTTCTTTTAGCGCGTCATATAGATTAGCGGCTGAATGCATTTCACCGTCGTATTCAATCTCTTCGTTACCCTTCACTTCAACCACAGATCCATCTTCCAATGTGAATTTGTAGGTAGTGTTCTCTAAGTCTTTTTCTGTGACCAACACGCCTTGGAAGGCTTCTGGATTGAAACGGAAAGTTGTACAACCTTTCAAACCTTTGTCATATGCGTATAGATAGATATTTTTGAAGTCTTCAAAGTCATAATCTGTTGGTACGTTAATCGTTTTTGAAATTGAACTATCAATCCATTTTTGTGCAGCCGCTTGAATATCAACGTGAGCTTTAGCTTGAATAGTTGATGAATCCAAGAAATAGTCAGGAAGTTTTTCATCTTCAGCATCGCTAAATGGCATTGCTTTATTGTTGATTAACTCACGGTAAGCCAACAACTCGTATGAAAATACGTCCACTTTCTCTTTTGATTTTTTACCTTCACGAATCACGTTGCGTGCGTAGTGATGCGCGAATGATGGCTCAATACCATTACTTGCGTTATTAGCGAGTGAAAGAGAAATCGTGCCTGTTGGCGCAATTGAACTATGGTGACTAAACCGCACGCCTGTTTCAGCGATTTGTTTACGTAGTGACTCTGGGAATTGTTGCATGTAACGGCTGTATAAGCCCATCAACACTTTACCCTTCACTTTATCACCAAGCTTGATGCCATCTTTAACCATTTCAGGACGTTTTGAAAGCATATCGCCAGTCACGACAAATTCTTCTTCCATAATAGGTGCGGCGCCTTTTTCTTGCGCTAGCTCAACACCAATTTCCCAACCTGTTTCAGCCATGACCTTGGTCACTTCTTCAGTGAACGCAATTGATGCCTCTTCACCATATTTCATTTTCAACATGGTGAGTGTTGAACCCAATCCTAAATAGCCCATGCCATGACGACGTTTACGCGCAATTTCAGCACGTTGTTGCTCTAACGGTAATCCGTTAATTTCGACGACGTTATCTAACATACGCGTGAAGATAGCAACAACTTTACGATATTCGTCCCAATCAAATGTCGCTTGATCTGTAAATGGGTTACGTACGAACTTAGTTAAATTCACCGAACCTAACAAACAAGCACCGTATGGTGGCAATGGCTGCTCACCACAAGGATTAGTCGCACGAATGTTTTCGCAGAACCAGTTATTGTTCATCTCATTGACGCGATCAATCAAGATAAAACCTGGCTCAGCAAAATCGTAAGTTGAGGACATAATTACATCCCACAAACGACGTGCTTTGATCGTCTTATAAACACGGCATGCAGCTTTACCATCTGACTCACGTGTGAGGTATTTACCTTTAACAGGCCACTCACGCCATACAACTTGAGCAGCGTCTTCAGTATTTAAATTATCAGCTTCCGCTTCTTTTGCTGTCACAGGGAAAGCAAGCTTCCACTCAGCATCCGCCTTAACGGCTTCCATAAATTCTTTAGTAATCAAACATGATAAATTGAACTGACGTAAACGACCCGCTTCACGTTTTGCTTTAATAAAGTCAGTGACATCAGGATGTGAAATATCAAATGTTGCCATTTGCGCGCCACGACGGCCGCCAGCTGACGAAACTGTGAAACACATCTTGTCATAGATATCCATGAAAGAAAGTGGGCCGCTTGTGTATGCACCAGCACCAGCGACAAATGCACCTTTAGGACGCAATGTAGAAAATTCATAGCCAATACCACAACCCGCCTTGAGCGTTAAACCAGCCTCATGCACTTTATCCAAAATGCCGTCCATACTGTCTTCAACGATACCTGACACTGTGCAATTAATAGTACTGGTTGCTGGCTTGTGCTCTAAAGCACCAGCGTTTGATGTAATACGGCCAGCAGGAATTGCGCCACGACGCAAAGCCCATAAGAATTTTTCATGCCACTCCGCACGCTTACCTTCTTCTTCAACATCTGCCAAAGCACGCGCAACGCGTGAATAACTATCGTCCATATTTTGGTCGATATGTTCGCCTTGTTTTGTTTTAAGACGATATTTTTTATCCCAGATGTCTAATGACACCGATTGCATAGGGACTTCTTGTTGCGCTGCTTCTTCTGAAGACTTGACGGCTTGTAACATGGATACACCTTCCTGGTTTTTCTTAATTATTAGTCTGGATTTTGGCCCAATTTTTTATTGGGCACTTTTGGATCAAAATTTGCCCAGACCACAATATCTTGTGATTTGTTGCAAGATTATTCCATTTTGTTGTGTCAATCAAGCGTTTTATTTAACAAGTTTTAACAATTGCAAAAGCCTAAACAGATGTCAAAAATACAAGCTAAATAGGCGATTAAGATTAATACCTAGTGAGCGTTCACTAACCAAAATTAAAATAGTTTTGTGGACAAAACTTACCCTTCTGTGCATCAAGATTTGTGAGAAAATTGGACCATGCCTAAATTAATATATTCAGCAATTTTGTATGTTTTACTGCCCTTCACGCCCATCAAACTTTTGTGGCGAGGGTTGCGCCAGCCAGAGTACCTTCACCACTGGGCTGAGCGTTATGGGTTTTATAAAACACCAGTGAATAGCCAAGCGCTTATTTGGCTACATTGCGTCTCAGTTGGTGAAACACGGGCAGCAGAACCCCTCATACACGCATTACTTAAGCAATATCCAGACCATAAAATCCTACTCACTCACACTACGCCGACTGGACGGGATGCAGGGTTAAAAATCTTTCCAGAAAATGAATTTAATCGCGTACAGCGTTGCTATCTACCTTATGACGTTCCTGGTGCAGCAAAACGCTTTTTAAAGCACTACCAGCCGCAACTAGGATTGCTAATGGAAACCGAACTATGGTTTAACTTAATTAGCGCCTGCAAGACGCAAAAGATCCCTTTGTTATTAATTAACGCAAGACTTTCTGAGCGCTCCGCACGCGGCTATGCTAAAACTGGTGCTTTAGCTGCTCAAGGATTAAATCAATTAAGTGGAATTGCAGCTCAAACTGAGCAAGATGCAGAGCGCATTGCAAACTTGATGCACAAAGATCCACAAACGATCACTTTAATGGGCAATCTAAAATTTGATGTTACGCCACCCGACGATGCGGCTGAACGCGGACGTTATTTACGCAGCTTACTAGGCATAAAGCGCCCCATATTTTTAGCGGCCAGCACACGAGAAGGCGAAGAAGCTTTAATACTAGATGCGGTTGCGCAAGCTAATATTCCCAATCTGTTAACAGTGATCGTGCCGCGACATCCGCAACGCTTTGACGAAGTAGCAACACTACTAAGCAAACGGGGCGTCTCATTCTGCAGACGCTCCGAGTTTTCCATGGGCACGGTTGCTGGTGACATCCCTAGTAACAGCGTAGTGCTTGGTGACAGCATGGGAGAGATGTTTATGTATTACGTTGCTTGTGATATTGCATTTATTGGCGGAAGTCTAATGCCACTAGGTGGTCAGAATTTAATTGAGGCCTGCACCATGGGGAAACCAGTATTGATTGGGCCGCATACCTTCAATTTTGAAGATGCCACTAAGCAAGCCATAGCGGAAGGTGCAGCGCTTCGTGTAACAGATCAGAATGACTTAAGTGAAAAGCTTACCAGGCTTATGCAACAAACAGATGAAATGAAAATGATGGGGGATGCCGCACTAAACTTTAGTCAAAAAGCACGCGGAGCTACTGAACGTGCAATGCAAATCGTGAAAAGATATTTACCTAATTAATTTACTAATTGTTTTAAATGCATCACCTTCTGCAACCCCCAACCACTCAAAAACAACCGATTCTGTATTAACAACCAGAACACCAGCTTGGCGCAAACGATTCAATGCATTTTCTTTATTGCTTGGATTACGCGAGATAACGGCATCTTCCACCACCAGCACTTGCTTGCCAGCTTTAAGTAAATCCAAAGCAGTTTGCAAAACACAAATGTGGGATTCCATACCCATCAGAATAACTTGTGGCTTATCACCAAACAATCGACGATTAAAAGTTGGCTCGGCACAACATGAGAAAGCGGTTTTTTCAACAGAAGTTTTGCTAGTTAGATGTGCCATTAGATCCGGCATCGTTGATCCCAAGCCCTTAGGGTATTGCTCAGTAAAAACAACAGGCACATCGAGCAATGAAGCTGCTTGTAATAAAACAGCGCAATTTTTAACTACTTGAGAAATCGCTTCCGGCATGACGGAGGCTAATTTTTCCTGCATATCAACCATCACAAGTTGACTTTGATCACGGTTAGCAATGAGTGAAGTAGAAGCCATAAGCGCCCTTAAAATTTAGTTGCTAACCAATTGCTGATTAACTGCATCCAGGTCGGCATCATTTAACAAACCTACCGCAGACTTAAGCGATAGTATATTCATCAAATAAGTGTATCGGGACTGTAACAAATCTCGCTTCGCCGTAAAGAATTGTTGCTGAGCATTTAAAACATCTACACTTGTACGAACTCCAACTTCATAACCAAGCATGGTTGAATCCAACTGACTTTGAGATGAACTAAGCGCCTGTTCATAAGCTTTAATTTGCGAGACCACGCTCACCAAATCAAGAAAACCCTGCCTTGTATCCAACTCGGCTTGACGTCTTGCCGCAACAAGATCGTCCATTGCCTTTTGTTTATTAGCGACCGCCTCTCTAATTCTAGATGCAATAGCACCACCTTGATATAAAGGGATTTGCAACTGCAAACCTATCGTCGCGTCTTGAAGGTCACTACCAAAGCCATTGGCACTTCCATTAGCATAACGATCTGTATATGAAGCAATTGCATCAAGGGTAGGCAAATGACCTGCATTCTGACGCTCAACTTCTTGCGTTGCGATTTCTAAGGCTTGCTGCTGAATTGCAATCATTAAATTAGTTTGAGAAGACATTTCAACCCATTTATCCATCGCCACTGGCTCAGGCATCTGGGGCTGCAAATCTGCACGTACAGCATTTAATTTAAGTGGCATTTGCCCAATAATTGATTGAATCGCTCGCTTCTTCACTTCCAAATCGCTCGTAGCAGCGATTTCCTGGGCTTGAACTAAATCGAAACGTGCTTGTGCTTCATTAAAATCAGTAATCGTAGCTGTGCCAACATCAAAATTAGCTTTAGCTTGCTCAAGCTGCTTACTAATCGCATTTTTTTGCGCTTGAATCAGCTCGATTTTATCTTGTGCCAAAAGCACGTCGAAATATGCTTTCGAGGATCTCAAAATTAAATTTTGCTGTGCAAGTAATAGTTGTTTATCGGATTGCTCAACCTGACTCTTGGCTTGGGCTAATTGCGCTTGAATTTGCTTACGATAAATTGGCTGATTAAGATTAACGCCATAACTATAACCCTCAAACGTTTCCCGACCACCGTTTCTGAAAACTGATGAACTACCGATATATTTAATGTCCGTCTGGGAAGCCGTAGCACCAGCGTTGAAATTAATGGTAGGCAAATAGAGTGCATTACCTTGCACTAATTTCTCCTGCATAGCTCGATTGCCACTTTTAGCTGATGCCAAAACAGGGTCTTGAGTCAGTGCTTGCTGATAAACCTGCTGTAGATTTTGTGTTTCTTCGGCCTGAACTTGCCCTATAGCAAGCATGCTCAAACTGAATATCCACGAAATTAAACGCATATTAAAAATTCGTTAAAAAGAAAAACGTGATGGCTGAGGAGCATTAGCCAAAGCTGGCAAACATGTTTCAAATAAGTTATCTCGTCTAACAGCATCTGCACTGACGCGTGTAACCAAGATGGCTTCCATTGCCGGAGCATCGCCCACAACAACAAACATACGACCACCGATGGCTAGTTGACGTTCAATTTCAAACGGATACACAGGTAAAGAACCGGTCAATACGATGACATCGTAGGTAGCATTGCTTGCAGCAAGACCATCCGCCACCTTCAAACTAACATTTTTAATCTTATGTGCCACGATTCGCTTAGCTGCTGCAGCGCTTAATTTATTGTTTAATTCTAAGCTATCAACATGTTTAGCTTGCAGCGCCATCAGCGCTGTTAAATAGCCTGCACCAGTGCCAATCTCAAGCACTTTATCCGTTTTTTTGATCGCCAAAGCCTGCAAAATACGGCCTTCAATTTTCGGTGAAAGCATTAATT
>JBEDFH010000041.1:0-7938 GCA_041175265.1 Pseudomonadota bacterium
TTTATTGTTGATGCGGAGCAATCTCGCTTATTTGTTTATCGCAACGAAAACAACGCGCCTAAATATGTCACTGACTTTTATATCACCATAGGCAAAAACGGTAGCGAGAAAAAATCTCAAGGTGACAAACGCACACCTTTGGGCGTTTATTTCACCCAAACACAACTTAAACAAAAGCTAGCTGATATGTATGGTGACGCGGCTTATCCTTTAAGTTATCCAAACGAGTGGGATCAACACCAAGGCAAAACTGGCAATGGTATTTGGCTACATGGAACGCCAAGCGACACCTATAGCCGCCCCCCGCAATCAAGCGATGGTTGCATTGTCCTAAGTAACCAAGATTTAAAGACACTTAGTCCGATTTTGCAGCAAGGTAATATTCCTGTGATTGTGTCTAAGAATACAGAATGGTCAAAAGAAGATAATGCCTCAAAAGAGAAAGAAAGCTTAATGAATAGTATTGAGCAATGGCGAACTGACTGGGAGTCACAAGCAACAGACCGTTACTTAACACACTACGCAAATGCTTTCTTTAGCGACGGTATGAACTTAAAACAATGGGCAGATTACAAACGTAAAATCCAAGCGAGTAAACCAAATGTAGATATTAAACTTACTAATATCAGTGCATTTAACTATCCTAATAGCGGACAAAAAATGGTAGTGGTAACCTTTGATCAATCATTCCGTAGTAATGCATTAAACAATAAAATGCGTAAACGCCAATATTGGATTTTTGAAAATCAAAACTGGAAAATTATTTACGAAGGTAGCGCTTAAAGCGACACTTAAAAAAATTCACAACTCATATCAACATCATTTAAAGGACTTAACATGGTAAAACTACATACTAATTTTGGCGTCATTGGGATTGAACTAGACGCAGAGAAAGCACCGATCACAACAGCTAACTTTTTAGCTTATGTAGAAAGCGGTTTTTACAATGATGTTATTTCCATCGTGTCATTGATGGTTTCATGATTCAAGGCGGTGGCTTCACAACTGCCATGAGCCAAAAAAAAACCAATCCAGAAATTAAAAACGAAGCAAACAACGGCCTTGCAAACAAAAAGTACACAATTGCAATGGCACGCACACCGAATCCAGATTCAGCAAGTAGCCAATTCTTCATCAACGTGAATGACAATGACTTCTTGAACTTTAGCGCGCCGACTGCACAGGGCTGGGGTTATTGCGTATTTGGTAAAGTCGTTGAGGGTACTGAAGTGATCGATAAAATTGCCAAAGTAAAAACTGGCAGCCGCAACGGCCATCAAGATGTGCCTGTTGAAAATGTGATTATTGAACGTGCTGAAGTTGCTTAAGCCCATAAACGTTTAACTCAACTTACGTCAAAAAGACCCATCGGAAATGCATACAAACCATCAAAGTTATAGTTTGTTCATTTCCGATTTGCATTTGTGTGATGCAAGACCAGCAGTGACATCCGCTTTCATTCGTTTTCTAAAAAACGAAGCAAAAAATGCCGAGAACCTTTTTATTCTAGGCGACTTATTTGAATATTGGGCTGGGGATGATGATATCGATAATCCTCATCATCAATCAGTGATCCAAGCACTCAAAGATCTGTCAGACCATGGAACTAAAACTTTCTTTATTCATGGCAACCGTGATTTTTTAATCAGCACGAAATTTTCAATAGATGCTGGCATCATGCTATTAGCTGACCCTACTATTATTGAACAAACTCTGAATGGGAGAGCCAATTCCTAAGTCAGCCATTAGCGAAACGCAAAGCGCAGATTGAGGCTTTACGTATGCGCAGTGAAGATGAGAAATCAGGAAAACCCCTGATGATTATGGATATCAATCAAACAGCACTAGAGAAGTTAATCATTGCTTATGATTACCCACCCTTATTTATCCATGGCCACACTCATAGACCAAACGTTCACAATATCAATATTAATCATCATCAGTGCCAACGGATTGTACTTGGTGATTGGTATGATCAGGGCAGCTGCCTACGTTTAGATAAAAACGGATTTCAATCGGTTCAAGTGAATATTCAATCATAAAAAAAGCAGCTGACTCAGCTGCTTTTTTTATGATTGGTTAGCAAAATTAAATTACCGAGCCACTTCAGCCGGTCTTGCTTCTGCCGCCAATTTATCCAAAACGCCATTCACATATTTATGACCATCAGTCCCACCATAAGACTTTGCTAATTCAACACCTTCGTTAATCGCAACACGATATGGAATGCTGACATCAAAAATTAATTCATACGCTGAAATCAATAATACTGCGTGTTCAATCGGACTGAGTTCAGCAATCGGACGATCTAAAAACTTAGTAATGCGGCTATCTAGTTCTGAAATTTGACCGTAAACCCCTTCTAATAAACTTCTAAAGTAAGTCTCATCAGCACGAGAAAACTCAGCTTCATCAGCCATCTCACGCACGATTAAACGTAGCTCTTTAGGGCTTAATAGATATTGATATAGGCCTTTAAGCGCAAGCTCACGAGACTTTCTACGATTGCCCGCTGGTTTACTGCTTCTCACAGCAGATTGTTTTTTGTCATCACTCATATTTGCTTCAGTAAGTTAACCATTTCAATTGCGACTTCAGCCGCTTCTGCACCTTTAACATCAATACGTGCTAAAGCCTGCTCATCATTTTCGGTTGTCAAAATCGCATTTGCGACTGGCACACCATATTGCAATTGCACTTCAGAAACACCTCGTGCAGATTCGTTTGATACAACTTCAAAGTGATAAGTCTCACCACGGATAATTGCACCAAGCGCAATTAATGCATCAAACTTTTCACTATTTGCCATCGCCTGTAAAACAACAGGTGTCTCTAAAGCACCAGGAACCGTGGCCAATGTAATATCTTCTGCTGCAACACCTAAAGCCAACAACTTAGCTTCACATGCTGTTAATAAGCCTTGCCCAACATCACTATTAAAGCGAGACAAAACAATCCCGATTTTCAAACCCTTACCATTTAGATCTATGGCGATTTTATTCAAAATGCGCTCCTTCATTTAAGGCTTGCCACTGTTCTTTTCAATCCGTAATGATACCACTAAGCCTAGCCTGCTCCGAAGGCAATGTTTTAAGTAATTTTATTCACTGTCATCAAAATGTCATATTTTCTTCATATAGTAAGTGAAGTTGTGATAAAACATTAGATGTGAAAAGAGAAAAACTATGGCTGCAAATATATTAATTGTAGAAGATGAACCAGCAATTCAAGAGTTATTAGCGCTTAATATTATTCAAGCGGGGCATCAACCTATTCGAGCTTTAACTGTTGAACAAGCGCAACTGATTATGCAAGATACTATTCCAGATTTAATTTTATTAGATTGGATGTTACCGGGCATGAGTGGGATAGAGTTTGCCCGAAAATTAAAAGCTGACGAAATCAGCAAAAGCATCCCAATCATTATGCTAACCGCACGTGGTGAAGAAGCCGATAAAATTCGCGGGCTAGAAGTCGGCGCTGACGACTATGTGACTAAACCATTTAGCCCTAGAGAACTCAACGCACGAATAAAAGCAGTATTGCGACGCAGGGCGCCACAAATGACAGAAGATCCAATCGAAGCGGGCGGTTTACGCTTAGACCCAACAACCCATCGTGTCACCGCCAACAACCAAACGATTGATTTAGGCCCAACCGAATTTAAATTATTGCATTACTTTATGTCCAATGCGGAACGCGTTCACTCTCGTAGCCAACTACTTGATCGCGTTTGGGGAGACAAAGTGTTTGTCGAAGATAGAACAGTTGATGTCCACATTCGCCGCTTACGCCTAGCATTAGAGGCTTCGGGGCATGAAAATTTAATTCAAACAGTTCGCGGCGCTGGCTACCGTTTCTCAGCGCAATAGCTCATAATAGCCGAGTCAAATATTAAGAGTCATTCATCTTGCAAGATATTCGTTGGAGAGCTTTTTGGCTCATTGTTAGCCTTTCATTTGTTTGCCTAATTGTCTGGGCAGCAACAGATGCGGAAACTGCTCTTATCAGTTTTTCAGTAGGCGTCACTTTGTATCTCTTTGGCCACCTACACTGGCTCAACCAACTCATTAAATGGTACAGGAAACGCGACCTTGCCACCATGCCACTAGGTGGTGGTATTTGGGAGGATTTATTCGCTGCCATTTATCACGAACAACGTCGCCACATTCGTAGTCAAAGTCAATTAAGCTCGGCACTCGATCGATTCCGTCATGCTGCCAGCGCGCTACCTGACGGTATTGTTTTGTTAGATGACGATAACAAAATTGAATGGTGTAACAAACCTGCAGAGCGCCAATTAGGTTTATCCCTCAAGCAAGATTTGGATCAGCCGATTGTTTATCTAGTACGTAACACCGAATTTATTCAATATTTAAAACATCACGTTGATATTGACCCAATCAAACTAAAGTCTTGGATTAGTCCAGACACGACCTTAGAGATCCAATTGGTTGCTTTTGGTAGCAATCAAAAACTACTGATTTGCCGCGACGTCAGCCAGCTCGAAAAACTCGAACATATGCGCCGTGATTTTATTGCTAACGTCTCTCATGAGCTACGCACACCTTTAACGGTAGTAGGCGGATTCTTAGAAACTTTAAGTGACATGGATGGTGCAATCCCAGAAAACATTCGGAATTATTTTGGGATGATGCAAGATCAAACCAGCCGCATGCGCTTGTTAATTGAAGATCTTCTAACACTGTCTCAATTAGAAAATGGGGCGACCTCGCCTGATGAAGCAGAACTTGATGTAGCGGCCCTACTCAACGCCATACTAACCGAGTCAAAAAGCTTAAGTAATGGACGTCACATTATCACCCTAGAAGCAGACCCAACATTAGCACTCACTGGATCCAGCCAAGAATTACACAGTGCTTTTGGTAATTTAGTCAGCAATGCAATTCGCTACACACCAGAAGGTGGAAGCATCGCAATGAACTGGCAAGTGATTAACCATGAAGCTGTATTTAGCGTCACAGATACTGGATTAGGCATTGAACAACAACATTTAGATCGTCTAACAGAAAGATTTTATCGCGTCGATCGAAGCCGCAGTCGAGAAACTGGCGGTACAGGATTAGGATTGTCGATCGTTAAGCACATTCTCAGTCGCCATCAAGGTCGTTTAGAGATTACCAGCGAGTTTGGTAAAGGCAGTACATTTAAAGCCGTATTTCCAAAGTCTAGAATCGTTAACAAACAAATTACTTTGTTCAAATAACGATGGCTCAACATCAATAAAAAAGCGCGAGTCCTAATGGATGTCGCGCTTTTTTATTGATTTACATGACCTGATTACAACAAGACTTTTTCTATACCGCCGTTATTCGCTTTCTCAACGTAGTCTTGCATCCATTCATCACCCAATAAATGTTTAGCCATCTCAACCACGATGTAATCAGATTTAACACCAGTATCTTCACCGTAACGTGATAAGCCCTGTAAGCAACTTGGGCATGAAGTCAGAATTTTAACTTCTTCTTCTGGCGCCCCTGGTGTTAACCCAAGCTTAGCCATGCCTTTTTCTAGCTCTTCTTGCTTACGCATTTTCACTTGCGTTGCAATGTCAGGACGACTGACCGCAAAAGTGCCAGACTCACCACAGCAACGCTCATTCAATGCTACATCTTGCCCCATCAATGCGTTAGTAACTTTAAGTGGTGCGTAGGTCTTCATTGGGCTATGGCAAGGGTCGTGATACATATAACGTGTACCTGTCACACCTTCAAGTTTCATGCCCTTTTCCATCAGATATTCATGGATATCAAGCAATCGACAGCCAGGGAAAATCTTCTCAAACTCATACTTTTGCAACTGATCCATACAAGTGCCACAAGAAACGATCACAGTCTTAATATCGAGATAGTTTAATGTGTTCGCAATGCGATGGAATTGAACACGGTTTTCAGCAGTGATTTGCTGGCCCTTGTCATGATTCCCACTCGCAGTTTGTGGATAGCCACAGCATAGATAACCAGGTGGCAATACCGTTGTTGCACCAACTTCATACAACATCGCTTGCGTTGCTAAACCAACCGTTGAGAACAAACGCTCAGATCCACAGCCAGGGAAATAAAATACTGCATCGCCATCCTCACCCGCTTTATTCGGATTACGAATTACAGGCACCATCTTGTCATCTTCAATCCCCAATAAAGCACGAGATGTCTTAGTAGGCATCGCTTTTGGCATTGGGCGATTTAAGAAATGAACCACTTGCGCTTTAATTTCAGGTTTGCCAAGCGTAGATGGTGGGCGTTTTTTAAATGCCGTCAATAAACCCAACTTCTTAAACACTGCGTGACCTAAACGCTGAGCTTTATATCCCACACCCACCATTAAAGTCCGCATTAATTTAATCGTTGCAGGATCTTTAATATTTAAGAAGGTCATCGCTAGCGAAGTGCCTGGATTGAAATGCTTCTTACCTTGTTCACGTAAGAAATTACGCATTGCAATTGAAACATTACCAAAGTCGATATCAACCGGACATGGGTTATAGCATTTATGACAAACCGTACAGTGATCAGCCACATCATTGAACTCATCAAAATGCTTCAATGAAATACCACGACGGGTCTGCTCTTCGTACAAGAAAGCTTCAATCAATAAAGATGTACCAAGAATTTTATTACGTGGACTATAGAGCAAGTTAGCGCGCGGCACGTGCGTAGTACACACAGGCTTACATTTACCGCAGCGTAAGCAATCGCTAATGGAATCTGCGATATCACCAATCGCAGATTGCTCCATGATAATGGACTCTTGTTCAAGCAAACCAAAGCTAGGCGTGTAGGCACTGTCTAGGCCAGAACCCACCATCAACTTACCTTTATTAAAGCGACCTTCAGGATCTACTTTTTGTTTGTATGCGGCAAAGGTACTGATGGTTTTCTCATCCAAGAATTCCATTTTAGTAATGCCAATACCATGTTCACCTGAAATCACGCCATCTAAATCACCAGCAAGTTTCATAATGCGTTCAACCGCACCATGTGCTGCTTGCATCATTTCATAGTCATCTGAATTGACTGGAATATTAGTATGAACATTGCCGTCACCCGCATGCATATGCAAAGCAACAAATACACGGCCTTTAAGCACTTGCTGATGAATCTCATCACAACGCTCAATAATTTTTTGATATTCGCGACCCGCAAAAATAGATTGCAATGGCTTCTTAAGATCACGCTTCCAAGAAATACGTACTTGATGCTCTTGCACTGCTCTGAACACGTTTTCTACCGCAAGATTAGCGTACTCTTGACCTAAACTTGAGACTGGCAAATCTAAACTTGCCAACACTTTAAGCCAATGTGCTTTTACATCGTGAACAAGCTTCAATGCTTGCGCTTTTTTGCCAACCAACATCTCTTGATCAACTTGCGTGTCATCATCTTCATTGAGTGGCAAATCACCAGCCAAGAAAGACTCTAACGCATCAACTAATTTCAATTTATTGTTAATTGAAAGCTCAATATTAATGCGCTCAATGCCATCTGAGTAATCACCCAATCGAGGCAATGGTATTACAACGTCTTCGTTAATCTTGAACGCATTCGTGTGTTTGGCAATCGCCGCTGTACGTGCGCGATCAAGCCAGAATTTTTTACGCGCTTCAGCAGAAACCGCAATAAAACCTTCACCACCACGGGCATTCGCAAGACGCACAATATGAGATGCAGCTTCGCCAACTGCATTTTCATCATCACTTGCAATATCGGCAATCAACACCATTTTTGGACGTTCGCTACGATTTGCCTTGGTCGCATAACCAACAGCTTTAATGTAACGTTCATCCATATGCTCCAGGCCTGCAAGCAATGTAGATTCTGTGCCATCTAAATAATCTTTAATCTCAACAATCGCTGGCACAGCAAGTGCCACATGACCAAAGAATTCTAAGCAAACGGTACGTACATGCTTAGGCAT
>JBEDFH010000042.1:0-6244 GCA_041175265.1 Pseudomonadota bacterium
TTGGTAAACAACATGTCTATAAAACACTTTTTACAATTTAACGATTTAACCCGTGATGAGCTCAATTATATTTTTGAGCGTGCGTTGTGGATTAAAGCGCAATTTAAAGCCTATCAACAATATTGGCCTTTATCTGATCGTACTTTAGTGATGATTTTTGAAAAAGCGAGCACGCGAACGCGCTTATCCTTTGAAGCGGGCATGCAACAGCTAGGTGGTTCAGCGATTTATCTGAATACGCGCGATTCACAACTAGGACGTGGTGAGCCAGTTGAAGATGCGGCACAAGTCATTTCTCGCATGAGTGACATCGTGATGATTCGTACTTTTGAACAAGAAATCATTGAGCGTTTTGCAGCGAACTCGCGTGTCCCAGTCATTAATGGTTTAACCAATGAGTATCATCCTTGCCAAATTTTGGCGGATATATTGACCTTTATTGAGCATCGCGGTCCGATCCAAGGGAAAACTGTGGCCTGGATTGGTGATTCAAACAATGTATGTAATACATGGTTACAAGCTGCAGAAGTTTTGGATTTTAATGTTCATGTTTCTACACCGCCAGGGTATGAAGTTGAGCCTGAGCGTGCAAATCTATACGGGGATAGTCATTACGAAGAGTTTGCTGATCCGATGGAAGCTGCGCGTGATGCAGACTTGGTGACTACTGATGTTTGGACATCTATGGGCTTTGAAGCTGAAAACGAAGAGCGTATGCGTGACTTTGCTGATTGGCAGGTGGATGCTGACATGATGCGTGTTGCGAAGAGTGATGCACTCTTTATGCATTGCCTTCCTGCGCACAGGGGCGAAGAAGTTTCTGCGGATGTGATTGATGGTAAACACTCAGTTGTTTGGGATGAGGCTGAAAATAGATTGCATGTGCAAAAGGCGCTCATGGAGTACCTTTTGTTGGGGCGTGTTAAGTAATTATAGAAATAAAAAATTTTGGGATCAGGAAAAAGAAGTAATGAGCGATATTAAAAAAGTAGTGTTGGCATATTCGGGTGGTCTTGATACTTCAGTGATCTTGAAGTGGCTTCAAGATGAATATAAATGTGAAGTGGTGACATTTACGGCTGATTTGGGTCAGGGCGAAGAGTTGGAGCCGGCGCGTACTAAAGCACAAGCAGCTGGTGTTAAAGAGATTTATATTGATGATGTGCGCGAAGAGTTTGTGCGTGACTTTGTCTTCCCAATGTTCCGTGCAAATACGGTTTATGAAGGCGAATACTTGCTTGGTACTTCAATCGCGCGCCCATTGATTGCAAAACGTTTGATTGAGATTGCCAATGAAACTGGCGCTGATGCGATTTCTCACGGTGCAACAGGCAAAGGTAACGATCAAGTACGTTTTGAGTTAGGTGCTTATGCACTTAAGCCTAATATTCATATTATTGCGCCATGGCGTGAGTGGGATTTGCTTTCACGTGAAAAGCTTTTAGCTTATGCGGAGAAGCATGGCATCCCAGTTGAGATGAAGCATAAGCAAGGTGGTAGTCCATACAGCATGGATGCAAATTTGCTGCACATTTCTTATGAAGGCCGCCATTTGGAAAATCCAGCTGCTGAAGCAGAAGAAGATATGTGGCGTTGGACAGTTTCGCCAGAAAAGGCACCTGATGCAGCTGAGTACTTGGATATTGAGTACGTCAATGGCGATCCTGTTGCTTTAAACGGTCAAAAAATGAAGGCGCATGAAATCTTGGCGCAGCTCAACGCAGTTGGCGGTAAGCACGGTATTGGCCGTTTAGACTTGGTTGAAAATCGTTACGTGGGCATGAAATCACGTGGCTGTTATGAGACCCCAGGCGGTACAATTTTATTGAAGGCGCACCGTGCGATTGAATCAATTACATTAGACCGCGAAGTTGCACATCTAAAAGATGATTTAATGCCACGTTACGCCAGCATGATTTACAACGGTTATTGGTGGAGTCCAGAGCGTTTGGCTTTGCAAACGCTAATTGATCAAACCCAAAAAACGGTGAATGGCTGGGTACGTTTGAAGTTATACAAAGGTAATGTCATTGTGGCTGGGCGTGATTCAAAAACAGATTCATTGTTCGATCCTAATATCGCAACTTTTGAAGATGACAAAGGTGCTTATGATCAAAAAGATGCGGCTGGATTTATTAAGTTAAATGCTTTGAGATTGCGTATTGCTGCAAATTTGCATCATAAAAAAAGTTAATTTATTAAATTAACAAAATTACATAACTATCTAAATTTAAGGAAATATCATGGCTCAATTTGATAATGTTAGCGTTAAGAAAAAAGCAAACGTTTATTTCGACGGTAAATGCGTTAGCCACACAGTTTTGTTTCCTAACGGTACTCGCAGCACGATTGGTGTGATTTTTCCTAGCACGCTGACATTTAACACAGCGGCACCAGAATTGATGGAAATTAATTTAGGTGTTTGTAAAGTTCGCCTTGCAGGTGAAACAGAATGGAAGACTTATAGCGCGGGTGAGAAATTCACGGTGCCAGGTAATTCTTCATTCGATATTGAAGTGCTCGAAACACTCGATTACGTTTGTCATTTTGAATAATTAAGAGGTCGATATGCCATCTTTTGATATTACATCTGAAGTTGATATGGTCGCGTTGAAAAACGCGATTGATGTAGTAAGCCGTAGCATTACTAATCGCTATGATTTTAAGGGTACAAGTGCCAACGTAGAGCTTAACGAAAAAGACAGCTTAATGACCTTGTTTGGTGATTCTGATTTTCAGTTAGATCAAATTAAGGACATTTTATTACCAGCGATGGAAAAAAAAGAGGCTGATAGCGCTAAGCGACTTGATCATCAAGATGTGCAGAAAATATCAGGTAATAAAGTGAAGCAAGTCCTAAAGATTAAAGATGGTATTGATAGTGAACTTGCAAAAAGAATTGTGAAATTGATTAAAGACAGTGGTGTTAAGGTTCAAGCAAGCATCCAGGGCGATACTGTTCGGGTGGTTGGTGCTAAACGTGATGTCTTACAAGATACGATTGCTCACGTTAAGAAATCTGTAACGGATTTTCCTTTGCAGTTCGGTAATTTTAGAGATTAATTTTTGATATTGTTAGAAGTTGAATGAGCGCAAAAACCCTTTACGATAAATTGTTTGATTCTCATGTTGTGACCGAAGAAAACGGCACAGCATTAATATATATCGACCGTCATTTGGTTCATGAAGTGACTAGCCCGCAGGCTTTTGAAGGTCTGCGTCTCGCTGGTCGTAAGCCATGGCGAAAAGACTCCATTGTGGCCACTGCAGATCACAACACGCCAACTAATGGTTGGGAAAAGGGCTTGGATGGTATTGCTGACCCTATTGCCCGCATTCAAATTGAAACATTAGATAGCAATATCAAAGAATTTGGTGCAAAAGCCTACTTCCCATTCATGGATAAAGGCCAAGGCATTGTTCACGTGATGGGCCCTGAGCAGGGCGCAACTTTACCTGGTATGACTGTCGTTTGTGGGGATTCTCACACCAGCACTCATGGCGCATTCGGCGCTTTGGCGCATGGCATAGGCACATCAGAAGTTGAGCATGTGATGGCGACTCAATGTTTAGTGCAAAAGAAATCTAAGGCGATGTTAGTGCGCGTTGATGGCAAGCTTGGCCGTGGTGTGACAGCTAAAGATATTGCATTAGCCATTATCGGTAAAATTGGAACAGCAGGTGGTACAGGCTATGCCATAGAGTTTGGTGGAAGTGCAATCCGTGCATTGAGCATGGAAGGGCGCATGACGCTTTGTAATATGGCGATTGAGGCCGGTGCTCGTGCGGGTATGGTGGCGGTTGATGACACGACTATCAACTACATTAAAGGAAGACCGTATGCGCCTAAAGTTGAACAATGGGATGCTGCAGTAAGCTACTGGCGGACTTTAGTAAGTGACGAGGGTGCGAAATTTGATGCTACAGTGACCTTGCAAGCTGAGGACATTCAGCCGCAAGTGACTTGGGGGACATCTCCTGAGATGGTCGTTGGCATTGATGGTGTTGTACCTGATCCCGCTAAAGAAACCGATGCAACGAAACGTGGCAGTATGGAACGTGCATTGCAATATATGGATTTAAAAGCCAATACGCCGATGAGCGCTATTGCAATCGATAAAGTGTTTATTGGTTCTTGTACTAATTCTCGTATTGAAGACCTTCGTGCGGCGGCACAGGTAGCTAAAGGTAAAAAAGTCGCGGCAAATGTGAAGTTGGCATTGGTTGTTCCAGGTTCAGGCCTAGTGAAAGCACAAGCGGAAGCAGAAGGCTTGGATCAGATATTTAAAGAAGCAGGTTTTGAATGGCGTGAGCCAGGATGCTCTATGTGTTTGGCAATGAACGCTGATCGTTTGTCGCCAGGCGAGCGTTGCGCATCAACTTCTAACCGTAACTTTGAAGGTAGACAAGGTCAAGGTGGGCGTACTCACTTGGTGAGTCCTGAAATGGCAGCAGCAGCGGCTGTTGCAGGTCATTTTGTTGATGTACGTTCATTATAAGGACTAAGAAGATGCAAGCATTTAATACTTTGAATGGCTTAGTTGTTCCGCTTGATCGAGCGAACGTAGATACTGATGCAATTATTCCTAAACAGTTTTTAAAATCGATTAAACGTAGTGGATTTGGACCAAATGCATTCGATGAATGGCGTTATTTAGATCATGGCGAACCAGGGATGGACAATAGCAAACGTCAGGTAAATCCTGATTTTGTCTTGAATAAATCTCGATACCAAGGTGCTTCTGTTTTACTGGCACGTGAGAATTTTGGTTGTGGTTCCAGTCGTGAGCATGCGCCATGGGCGCTCGAGGATTACGGCTTTCGTGTGATTATTGCCCCTAGTTTCGCAGATATTTTCTTTAACAACTGCTTTAAGAACGGGATGTTACCTATCGTCTTAGACGCAGCAATTGTGGATGCTTTGTTTAAGGAATGTGAAGCAACAGAAGACTATCAATTAAAGATTGCTTTGGAAGAGCAAACAATTACAACACCTAGTGGTCAAGCATTTAAGTTTGATGTGGATGCTTTCCGTAAGCATTGTTTATTGAATGGTTTGGACGACATCGGCTTAACGATGCAGCATCAAGATAAAATCAAAGCTTTTGAAGCGCAGCATCAAAAAGCTCAGCCATGGTTATTTAATTAAAAAATAAGTGAAATTAGGAAAAAGCAGATGAAGATTGCAGTATTGCCAGGTGATGGCATTGGTCCAGAAATTGTCGCGCAGGCTGTTAAAGTATTAAACGCTTTAAACATTGGCTTGGAAATGCAAGAAGCGCCTATTGGCGGTGCTGGCTATGAAGCAGCTGGTGATCCATTGCCTGCAGAAACGTTAAAATTGGCAAAAGAGGCGGATGCTGTTTTGTTAGGCGCTGTTGGCGATTGGAAATACGATAGTTTGCCTCGCGATATGCGTCCTGAACGTGGTTTGCTACGTATTCGTAAAGAACTTAATTTGTTTGCCAATTTACGTCCGGCCTTGCTGTATCCAGAGCTTGCTTCAGCATCAACATTAAAGCCAGAAGTGGTTGCTGGTTTGGATATTATGATTGTGCGTGAATTAACAGGTGATATTTACTTCGGTCAGCCAAGAGGCATTTCTACCTTACCTAATGGTGAGCGTGAAGGTATCAATACCATGCGTTATTCAGAGTCTGAAATTCGCCGTATTGGTCATGTTGCTTTCAGTATTGCGATGAAACGTAATAAGAAAGTATGTTCAGTTGATAAAGCAAACGTACTTGAGGCGACTGAATTATGGCGTCAAATTATGATTGAAATCTCTAAGGAATACCCAGAGGTTGAATTGAGTCATATGTATGTTGATAACGCTGCAATGCAGTTAATTCGTGCGCCTAAACAGTTTGATGTCATGGTGACAGGCAATATTTTTGGGGACATCTTGTCAGATGAAGCCTCAATGTTGACTGGGTCTATTGGTATGTTGCCATCTGCTTCTTTAGATGAAAACAACAAAGGTATGTATGAGCCAAGCCACGGATCAGCACCTGATATTGCGAATCAAGATATTGCTAATCCATTAGCCACCATTCTTTCAGCCGCCATGATGCTTCGTTATAGCTTTAATGACGAAGCAAATGCGCTACGCATTGAAAATGCCGTAAAGAAAGCCTTGGCTCAAGGTTACCGTACCGCAGATATTTATACCGAAGGTGCTAAGAAAGTTAAATGTAGTGAAATGGGCGATGCAGTTGTTGCAGCCTTATAGGAATAATAAAAC
>JBEDFH010000043.1:0-6226 GCA_041175265.1 Pseudomonadota bacterium
ATTGAAAAAGCAAAATGGTGATATTCAATTAATGCAGGAGCATGCGCCTTGGTATAAACCTTGGCGATTGCTTTCCAATGATTTGCACGTGCCTACAGGTCAGCCTGTTTACTGTGTCTCAGCGGTGTTTGCGCCACAAGGCATTAGCACCAATTTGTATCATCGTTGGGAACACTATGATGAAAAGTATGGCTGGCAAACGACATCACGCATGGGTTTTGCTTTATCAGGAGGCCGTAATGGCGGCTTTAGGGGTTATACCTATAAGCAGAATATTCAGTCTGGTGAATGGCGAGTTAAAGTTGAAACTGAGAACGAGCGAACACTGACGGTTTACCACTTTAATCTATATACAGAGCCAGCATCTGATACGCACTTAGAAGCGAAAACGATTAACTAATATGGCTGTCTAGCTCAAAACTAGCGCCAGCATCTACGCCTAATTTATCGACTAAATACGGCATGACTTCAGTCAAAGTTTCTGGAAGCGTCCATGGTGGGTTAACGATAAATAGACCGCTGCCAAACATCCCAAAGCCTTCGAGTGAAGGCGACTCCACATTAAGGCTTACATTGAGCCAGTTTTTTAAATTGAGCTGTTTGAGTTGATTGACCATCATCATTGGTTCTGGTCTTTGTAATAATGGATACCAAACGATGTAAGTGCCAGTTGCAAAACGCTGCAAGCTATCTTTAATCATTTCGACCACGCGTTGGTAATCTTGTTTTTCTTCGTAAGGCGGATCTATCAGCACGACTGCACGTCTTGGCGGTGGTGGTAAAACTGCTTTAATGCCAGCAAAACCATTGCTCATATCAATTTTGACAGTGCGTTGATGTCCTTTGAAATTCTCACGCAAGATATCGAAGTCGCTAGGATGCAATTCAAATAAACGCATTCTGTCATCAGGGCGCATGAGGGCTTGAGCACAAATGGGTGAGCCTGGATACATCGTGAGTTTTGCAGTTTTAGGACTGGATGGCTGATTGAGTGTTTTGATAAAACCCACGTAATTATGTAGTGGGTTTGGTAAGTCATCCGCATGCCAAAGTTTCGCAATGCCTGTTTCATATTCAGCATTTTGGGTGGCATAGCCAGTTTCTAATGAATAGCGACCAGCGCCCGCATGAGTGTCGATATACCAAAATGGTTTATCTTTTTGAGCGGTATGCGCTAATACTTGCATAAGTACAAAATGTTTAAGTACATCAGCATGATTGCCTGCGTGAAAAGCGTGACGGTAACTAAGCATGAATGGTGAAGCGCTAATAAAATGAATAATGGCATGCATTATAAGCGCTGACATCAAGTAAATCTGTCGTTTTTTTTATGAGTATCAGCTAGCATGTAGGCTATGAACGATACACACCAACATCATCACGCTGAAAATCATCCAGCACACTCACATCACAGCCATACCCATGCGCATAATCACGGCGCTTCTTTACTGTGGCCTTTATTACTGACATTAGGTTTTGCATTTGTTGAGGCGATAGGGGGCTGGTTTACTGGCTCGCTTGCATTGATGGGGGATGCAGGGCATATGTTTTCTGATTGTGCTGCTTTGGGCTTAGCTTGGTTCGCAGGCTGGATTTCACAGAGACCGCCAACCCAAAAGCTTACTTATGGCTTATTAAGAGCAGAAGTGATTGTTGCGCTGATTAATGGCGTTGCAATGTTGCTTGTTGTTGCAATCATTGTTTATGAAGCAATTGGTCGTTTTTATCATCCAGCCCCAGTGCAAGGCATGGAGGTGATGTGGATTGCTTTGATTGGCTTGGTCATTAATCTTTTGGTGGCAAGACATCTTCATCATCATACCCATGACGGTCATGATCACGGTAACGGCAATATTAATAGCCGAGCTGCTTTGTTGCACGTTATTGGAGATTTGTTGGGTTCGGTGGCTGCTTTGCTTGCTGGCGCTGTCATTTACTTCACTGGCTGGTTGCCGATTGATGCCATTTTGTCCTTATTTATTTCGGCTTTAATTTTGTTCTCCACCGTACGCTTATTGCGAGAAGTGTTGCACGTTTTGATGGAAGGCGTGCCCCTGCATCTAGAAGTGGAGCAAGTTCAGCAAGCTATGGTTGAGACCGATAAAGTAGTGGATGTTCACGATGTTCATGTTTGGGCGCTGTCTTCTGAGGTGATTGCCTTATCAGCACACGTGGTATTGCGTGATATGGACGATTGGCCTGAAGTACTGACTGCTTTGCATCATACTTTGCAACATCATTTTAAAATTGAACACGCTACTATTCAGCCAGAACTTGAGACGGCTTCTAAGCAATATCCGAGTTCATGGCTGAGTCAGCAGCATCAGGCCTAAGTTTTTACCATGACAACTTTTGATATCAATTGTCGACAATGTCCCAGATTGGCGTCTTTCTTAGATACCGTCAAAATCAAAGAGCCTAGTTATTTTGCCAAGCCGGTACCTGCTTTTGGCGTTGAAAATCCCAAATTGCTAATTGTTGGTTTAGCGCCAGGTATGCATGGCGCTAATCGCACAGGTCGTCCGTTTACAGGAGACTATGCTGGGGTTTTGCTTTATGAAACTTTGCATCAGTTTGGCTATGCCAGTGCGCCAGTTTCCGTGTCTGCAGATGATGGTTTAGTGTTAAAAGATTGTCGTATTACCAATGCAGTGAAATGTTTGCCGCCAGACAATAAGCCGACTGGTGAAGAAGTGAATATTTGTAATCAATATTTAGCGGCAGAGCTTGCTGGTTTAAGCCCTAATACCACTATTTTGGCTTTGGGAAATGTTGCACATTTAGCCGTTCTTAAGGCGCTGGGTTTAAAGGTTGGCGCTTATAAGTTTGGTCATGCTGCACGTCATGCACTGCCTCATGGCCAAGTGTTGTATGACAGCTATCACTGCAGTCGCTATAACACCCAAACGAAACGTTTAACTGAAGCAATGTTTCATCAGGTATTTGCTTTAATTCAATCAGAACATTTATAAGGAGAGACGTGATGCCTTACATCAATATTAAACATGCTGGACCATTAACACGCGAACAAAAAGCAACGATTGCTAAAGAAGTCACTGAGACCATGGAACGTGTGGCGAATAAACCGGCTAATTACACTTACATTACGTTTGATGAAGTGGCTTATGAAGATTGGGCAATTGCGGGAACACTATTAGATGAGTAAGTTTTAATGAAAATACCTTCGAGACTTCAGCCATTAGTTGAAGATGGCTTAGTCGATGACGTGATTCGCCAACTCATGAGCGGTAAAGAAGCGACCGTTTATGTTGTCCGTTGTGGCGATGATGTCCGCTGCGCTAAAGTCTATAAGGAAGCGAACCAACGTAGTTTTAGACAAAGTGTAGATTACACTGAAGGCCGAAAGACTAAGAATAGTCGTCAAGCCCGTGCGATGGAAAAAGGCTCTAAATACGGTCGAAAACTGCAAGAAGAAGCTTGGCAAAGTGCTGAGGTTGATGCGCTTTATCGATTAGCTGCTGCCGGCGTGCGGGTGCCTGAGCCACATAATTTCTACGAAGGTGTATTACTGATGGAGTTGGTGGTGGATGAAGACGGCAATGCCGCACCACGTCTCAATGACGTCGCCTTTACGCCTGAGGATGCTAGGAAGTATCACCAGGTGTTATTAAAAGAAGTTGTCCGGATGTTGTGTGCTGGCATCATTCATGGAGACTTATCCGAATTTAATATTTTGCTGGCAAGTGATGGCCCAGTCATTATCGATTTGCCACAAGCGGTCGATGCTGCAGGAAATAATCATGCTGCAGATATGCTAGAACGTGATGTGAATAATTTGAGAGATTATTTTGGACAATTTGCGCCTGAGTTGCTGACGACGCAATATGCAAAAGAGATATGGGATTTGTTTTCACACGGCAACCTGACGGTTGATACGCCATTGACTGGCCATTTCCAAGAAAGCACGAAAGCGGTAGATTTAAAAACCGTGATGCGCGTGATTGATGATGTGCGTAAGGAAGAAGAGGCTAAGCGCTTACGTTTGGCTGAACTAAATGCAAAGCCTGTGATGAAATAAGTGAATCAATTGTAGCCATGACCGACGTATTTGATCCTAAGCCAATTTTAAAAAACCTACCGAATTTACCGGGTGTTTATCGCATGAAAAATGCGAGTGACGAGGTAATTTATGTTGGTAAAGCAAAGGATTTGAAAAAGCGGGTATCGTCTTATTTCAATAAAAATATCCCGAGTCCACGCACACGGATGATGGTGAGTCAGATTACTGGCATTGAAACCACCGTGACGCATTCAGAAGCGGAAGCTTTATTACTTGAGAATAATCTCATTAAAAGTTTTATGCCGCGTTACAACGTGTTATTTCGCGATGATAAAACTTATCCTTATATTACGCTCACTGGTGATGAGTATCCCCGACTCGCTTTTCATCGTGGCACGCAGCGTAAGGGCAATGATTATTTTGGACCTTTTCCAAATGCTGTCGCAGTGCGTGAAAGCATCCAGTTATTACAAAAAGTTTTTAAGTTGCGCACCTGCGAAAATACAGTATTTTCCAATCGCACTCGTCCTTGTTTGCAATATCAAATTGAGCGCTGTACAGCGCCTTGTGTTGATTTGATTTCTGTTGAAGATTACCGCCGTGATGTGAGTCACGCCACCATGTTTTTGCAGGGGCGTGAACAGCAAGTGATGGACGAGCTGGGCGAAAAAATGATGGCTGCAGCAGAAGATCAAGAATATGAAATGGCGGCAGTCTATCGTGATCGTATGCAAAGCTTACGTCAGGTTCAAGCTAAGCAATTTGTGAGTGACTTTGCGGTGAATGATGCCGATGTTATTGCAGTCGCTGAATTGATGGGTGAGCATTGCGTGAATCTTGTCATGATTCGTGGTGGTCGTCATTTGGGGGATAAGAGCTTCTTCCCTAAAAATGCACATGGCGCTGAGCTGCAAGATACGATGCAAGCCTTCTTAGAGCAATATTACGTTTCTCAAAACATGCCGCCTTTAATTATTGTTGGTGTGCCGATTGAAACAGAAGCGCTTGAAGAAGTCTTTAGTCAGCAAGCTGGCCGCAAGGTAAAGATTAATAGCAATGCGATTGGCGATAAGCGAGTATGGCTGAAAATGGCTGAGACTAACGCTGATTTAGCATTGCAACAGCGTGCGGCACAGCATTCAAATCAACAGGCAAGACTGACTGCTTTGCGCGAGGCTTTGGATTTAAGTGAGACCACTGAGCGGATTGAGTGTTTTGATATTAGTCATACTATGGGGGAAGCTACTGTCGCCTCTTGTGTCGTGTTTGATAAGGGGCAGATGCAGAACTCCGAATATCGTCGATATAATATTACGGGGATTACCCCTGGTGATGATTATGCAGCGATGCGCGATGCGCTTACGAGGCGATATAAAAAAGTCGCGGCGGGTGAGGGTAAATTACCTGACTTGGTATTCATTGATGGTGGTAAAGGTCAATTAGGGGTTGCAGTAGAAGTGATGCAGGAAGTCGGCTTACCTGATATTCTTCTAGTTGGTATTGCAAAGGGTGAAGAGCGTAAGCCTGGCTTGGAGCAAATGTTCTTTCCTAATCGTGATACGCCAATCGGACTTAAGAAAGACAATCCAGGCCTGCATTTGCTTCAACAGATTCGGGATGAAGCCCATCGGTTCGCGATTACAGGGCATCGTGCAAGGCGCGGCAAAGCGCGTATGCATTCTTCTTTGGAAGATATTGAGGGTATTGGCGCAAAACGCCGTAAAGCTTTGCTAGTTCGTTTTGGTGGTTTGGATGGTGTTAAGAATGCGAGTGTTGATGAGCTTGCACAAGTGGAAGGTATTAGCCAAATGTTGGCAGAGAAAATTTATCAGGAGCTACACTAAATGCATTGGAACTTACCAAATAGTCTGACCGTACTCCGCATATTATTTATTCCTTTTTTCGTGTCACTTTATTACTTTGATTTAGGATTAAGTTCACATCAGGTCAATGTATTAGCAACCGCCATATTTGGTTTAGCTGCGGCTACAGATTGGTTAGATGGTTATTTTGCTCGAAAGCTTAATCAAACTTCAGCTTTTGGTGCATTTCTTGATCCGGTTGCGGATAAGTTGATGGTTACAGCTGCACTCATTATGTTGGTTGAATTTGGTCGCGTTGGCGCCTTGATCGCTTTTATTATTATTGGTCGTGAAATTGCAATTAGTGCATTGCGTGAATGGATGGCTGGAATCGGACAGGGTG
>JBEDFH010000044.1:0-6225 GCA_041175265.1 Pseudomonadota bacterium
AGGTAGAAGTTGCTGAAAAAGAAGGCGATGGTCCAATACAACACTTTTTATATGAGTTAGCGAAAAAACATGATGTTTGGATTGTTGCAGGTTCCATTCCATTGCAAGCAAAGCTTGCCGGCAAAGTAAGAAATGCTTGCTTGGTTTATGACAACGCTGGCAGAGTCGTTGCACGCTACGACAAAATCCATCTATTCGGTCTAGATTTAGGTAATGAACGTTATCACGAAGAAAAAACGATTGAAGCTGGGAATCAAGTCACCGTCCTAGAAACCCCTTTCGGCAAAATAGGTTTATCCATTTGCTACGATTTGCGCTTCCCAGAATTATTCCGCGCCATGGGGGAAGTCGACATTATTGCAATTCCTGCAGCGTTCACCGAAACAACTGGCAAAGCACATTGGGAAACACTTGTCCGTGCTCGTGCTATTGAAAATCTTAGTTACGTCATTACATCAGCACAAGGCGGTTATCACACCTCTGGACGCGAAACCCATGGCAACAGTATGATAGTTGATCCATGGGGTGTGGTGCTAGATCGATTACCTCGCGGCTCCGGTGTTGTGATGGCCTCTATTAATCGGGATTATCAAGCAAGCTTACGTAAAAGCTTGCCAGCACTGAAACACCGAACCATTCTAAAATAATAAAGACTAAATTCATGAAATACCTTAGCGGGGCTTAGCCCCGCTTCTGCTATATTGAACCTGCATATTAAGCGACACCATTTGAAAGTAAGACATGAAAGCACCAGACATATCAACTAACACAGCAACCCATTTTGATACGGCGACTGAGACCTTACTCAATCCATCCAATTTGGATTTACCTGCATTACAAAACGTGCTTGGAAACATCATGTCGCATAAAGTGGATTATGCAGACTTGTACTTCCAATATAGCCGTGCTGAAAGCTGGGGGCTGGAAGAAGGCCAAGTGAAGTCAGGTAATTTTAGTATTGATCAAGGCGTAGGTGTTCGTGCTGTCAGTGGTGAGAAAACTGCTTTCGCTTATTCAGATGATATTAACCTACCTGCCTTACAACAGGCAGCAAATGCGACTAAAGCAATTGCAGATGCAGGACAAGAACGGACAGCACCAGCAATTGAAAAAATTTCAGCGCCACAACTTTACATACCACAAGACCCTATTGCATCTTTAAGTGCCGATGCCAAAGTTAAATTGCTAGAACGCTTAGAAAGCTTTGCGCGAAGAATTGATCCTAGAATCACACAGGTCATGGCGAGCATTGCTGGCGAATATGAAGTGGTGATGGTGGCACGACATGATGGCCTCATGGCGGCAGATGTTCGTCCACTCGTTCGCCTATCAATCAATGTGATTGCTGAAAGCAATGGGCGTAGAGAGCAAGGCTCAGCAGGTGGTGGTGGTCGCTTCGATTACGCTTACTTCACTGATGCAGTGTTACAAGATTACGCAGAAAAAGCGGTGCACCAAGCTTTAGTTAATTTGGATGCACGTCCTGCACCAGCAGGCAATATGACGGTCGTGCTCGGCGCTGGTTGGCCAGGCATTTTATTACACGAAGCGATTGGTCATGGCTTAGAGGGTGATTTTAATCGCAAAGGCAGTTCAGCATTTGCAGGAAAAATTGGCCAGCGTGTCGCATCAAAGGGTGTAACCGTTGTAGACGATGGCACCATCAGCAACCGCCGTGGCTCGCTTAATATTGATGATGAAGGCAACCCAACAGAACGCACCGTGCTTATTGAAGACGGTATCTTGCGCGGCTATATTCAAGATAGTTTAAATAGTCGTTTAATGGGTATGCCGCTCACAGGCAATGCAAGACGTGAGTCTTACGCACACATCCCCATGCCTCGCATGACAAACACCTATATGCTTAATGGCAATATGCCACCAGAAGAAATTATTAAATCAGTTAAAAAAGGCTTATACGCTGCAAACTTTGGCGGTGGCCAAGTCGATATCACCAGTGGGAAGTTCGTATTTAGCGCAGCTGAAGCTTATATGATTGAAGATGGAAAAATCACTTATCCAGTAAAAGGTGCCACTTTGATTGGTAATGGTCCTGACGTGCTAACCCGCGTTTCCATGATAGGCAATGATATGAATCTAGACCCTGGTGTAGGTACTTGCGGCAAAGAAGGTCAGAGCGTTCCTGTTGGAGTGGGTCAGCCAACATTGCGCATCGACGGCCTCACGGTCGGCGGCACAGCTTAAGGCGGGTAACCTTTTGCCAAACGCGTATAATACGCAGTCTTATTTTTAAGTAGCGACCTCACATCTCATGCAGTTATCTATCGCTGTGCCAGCAAATGGCGCTCTCAATCGCCAAGATGCTTTAGCGCACGGCTTAGATAGTTTCGCACTCACTCAGCTCGCTTTGGAAATCAAAGCGAGTAAACGCAAAGCACCACTAGCAATTATTACTGCCAATGCTTTTGAAGCACAACGCCTGCTTGAAGAGTTACCTTGGTTCGCACCAAGTTTAGTCGTGAATCTACTACCAGACTGGGAAACACTCCCTTACGATCATTTTTCACCTCATCCAGATTTAATTTCTGAGCGTTTATCAACACTTTATCAAATCACTCAAAATCAATGTGATGTCGTGATTGTGCCAGTCGGAACAGCTCTGATTAAGTTGCCACCTATCGCATATTTAGCGGCAAACACGTTCATGCTTAAAAAAGGTCAAAAACTAGACCTAGAAGCCATGCGTCAACAATGTGCAGAGGCTGGCTACCATCACGTGAGCCAAGTAGTGAGCCCTGGTGAATTCAGCGTGCGCGGCGGACTGGTCGACCTATTCCCTATGGGAAGCGCCCTGCCATTTCGCTTAGATTTATTTGATGACGAAATTGAAACCATACGCACTTTCGACGTCGACACACAACGCAGCCTTTACCCCGTTCCTGAAATTCGATTATTACCAGCACGTGAGTTTCCACTAGATGATAATGGGATGGCGCGTTTCAGGCAGAATTTTAGAGAAACATTTGAAGGTGATCCTTCACGTAGCCGAATCTATAAAGAAGTCAGCAAAGGCGTTGCTAGCGGTGGTATTGAATGGTACTTACCACTCTTCTTTGAAAGCACAGCAACGCTTTTAGATTATCTTCCAAAAGAAACGGTACTTTGTTTACACGGTAACTTAGATATTGCGGCACAACATTTCTGGTTTGAGGCGCAATCTCGCTATCGCCTACTCGCACACGATGTTGAACGTCCAATCGTTCAACCTGAAACCTTACTTATTAAAACAGATGACTTTTTTGGGCAAACGCATCAATACGCTCGTATCAGCCTAACAACAGAAAACACTTTAAACGGCTTACCTGAACTCGATATCGAACGACGTGCCGACAACCCTCTACATAAGCTACAAACTTTTATAGCAGGCTTCAAAGGTCGCATTCTAATTGCTGCAGAAAGCCTAGGCCGTCGCGAAACCATCTTGCAGCTTCTCAACGATCAAGGCATTAAGCCAGCGCTTTGTGAAAATTGGGAAGACTTCAACACCAGTTCTGAAAAACTGATGCTAGGCGTTACTAGCCTGCACGCAGGCTTCACCAAAGACGATGTCGCAATCATCACCGAAGCAGAACTCTACGCTGCGACTGTACGTCAACAACGCCGCCGTGATAAAGACAAAGCCCGTAGTACGGAAGGCATGCTCAAAGACCTTTCTGAGCTTCGCGAAAATGATCCTGTTGTCCATGAACAACATGGCGTAGGCCGTTATCGTGGGCTTATCAGCCTAGATTTCGGCGAAGGTGAAAACGAATTTCTACTATTGGAATATGCCGGCGACGATAAGTTGTATGTTCCTGTGTCACAGTTGTTTCTGATTTCCCGCTACTCTGGTGGGCCACCAGAGTCTGCGCCACTTCACCGATTGGGTTCTGGTAATTGGGAAAAGGCAAAGAAAAAAGCACTCAAGCAAATTCGCGATACTGCTGCTGAGCTTCTCAATCTATATGCTCAGAGGGCTGCACGCAAAGGCCATGCTTTCAAACTCAGTCTGCATGACTATGAAACTTTTGCAGAAGGTTTCCCTTTTGAAGAAACGCCAGACCAGCTATCTGCCATTGAAGCCGTGATTAGCGACATGCAATCAGGCAGGCCAATGGATCGATTAGTCTGCGGTGACGTTGGATTTGGCAAAACCGAAGTTGCATTACGCGCCGCGTTTGTAGCAGTGATGGGTGGCCGCCAAGTGGCCGTTCTCGTTCCGACCACACTACTTGCTGAACAACATTATCAAAACTTTAGTGATCGATTTGCTGAGTGGCCAATCAAAGTGGCAGAAATCTCACGATTCCGAACTGCAAAAGAACAAGCTGAAGCACTTAAAGGTCTGGCTGACGGTAGTATCGATATTATTATCGGTACCCATCGCCTCATCTCTAAAGACGTCAAGTTCGACAACTTGGGATTGGTCATTTTAGATGAAGAACACCGTTTCGGCGTACGTCAAAAAGAGCAGCTCAAAGCACTGCGGGCTGAAGTTGACGTACTAACGCTCACCGCCACCCCTATTCCACGCACGCTTAGCATGGCCATGGAAGGCTTACGAGAGTTTAGCGTCATTACCACGCCACCACAAAAACGTTTAGCGATTAAAACCTTTGCCACTGATTACTCTGAAGGCATTATCCGCGAAGCGGCGATGCGCGAATTCAAACGCGGCGGCCAAGTTTATTTCTTACATAATGAAGTGGATACCATCCACTCGATGCGTGAGAAGCTAGAGCGTATCTTGCCAGAAGCCCGCATCAGTATTGCACACGGCCAATTACGTGAGCGTGAACTAGAACATGTGATGCGTGACTTCTATCATCAGCGCTCTAATTTATTGCTCTGTACCACGATTATTGAAACTGGCATTGACGTTCCAACCGCCAACACCATCATCATGAATCGTGCGGATATGTTTGGCTTGGCACAGTTACATCAACTTCGTGGACGTGTGGGTCGCTCGCATCACCAAGCTTATGCATATCTACTCACCGAGCCCAATCGAAAAATTACACCGCAAGCACAAAAACGGCTAGATGCAATTCAATTATTAGAAGACCTAGGCGCAGGTTTCCATCTAGCTATGCACGATTTAGAAATCCGTGGTGCCGGTGAGTTACTCGGCGACTCACAAAGTGGTGAGATGCAAGAAATTGGCTTCCATCTTTACTCTGAAATGTTATCCCACGCTGTAAAACGTCTAAAAGAAGGTAAGGAACCTGATTTATCGGCACCGCTAGGCGTTACAACAGAAATCAATTTACACACGCCAGCCTTACTCACCAATGAATATTGTCCTGATGTGCATGAACGCCTAGTGCTCTATAAACGTCTCGCAAACTGCATTAACGACGATGAACTCGACACCATGCAAGAAGAGTTGATTGATCGATTTGGTTTACTGCCAGAGCAAGGTGAAGCATTGATGGCATGTCATCGTTTACGTGTCGCTGCTAAATCTCTCGGCATTATTAAAATCGATGCGAGTGACAGTGCGATTCAGCTACAATTTAGCCAACATGCCGATTTAGATCCAACGAAACTGATTGCTTTACTACAACGTGATCGCCGTTGTCGAATGAATGGCCCAGATAAATTACGAATTACCGTTACTTATGAAGATATTGGTCACCGAGCCGACTTCATTAAAAACATCATGAAAGAACTCATCTAATGTTAGAAAAAATCATCGCTATTTTAGCTACTTGGATTATGGGCGTTATTTCCACCATGGGCTATGGCGGCATAGTGCTCCTAATGGCAATTGAATCGGCTTGTATCCCACTGCCCTCAGAAATCATCATGCCCTTTGCGGGCTTCTTAGTCTTTAAAGGTGAAATGGTGTTATGGATGGTTGCTATTGCAGGCGCTTTAGGCTGTGTTGTTGGTTCTATTCCAGCCTATTATCTTGGTATGTATGGCGGTAGACCATTGGTTGAAAAATATGGGAAATGGGTACTGATTTCACATAAAGATTTGAAGTGGGCGGATCACGCATTTGAGAAACACGGCGACATTATTATCTTTATCGGTCGCTTATTACCCGCAGTACGTACATTTATTGCATTCCCTGCAGGCGTAGCTCGCATGCATATGGGAAAGTTTATTCTTTATACGTTTGTAGGCTCATTAATCTGGTGTTATTTACTGGCTTTTGCAGGTTTCAAGATGGGCGAACATTGGGAAAGTCTTAAGGTTTATTTCCATGAATTTCATTAC
>JBEDFH010000045.1:0-6215 GCA_041175265.1 Pseudomonadota bacterium
GGTACGACCAAGCCATCTGGCGTATCGCAAGCAAAGCCAACATGGAAGTAGTTCTTCATAATCAAGCTATCACCGTCTGGTGAGAGTGATGCATTGAAGTTTGGATAAGTACGTAAGGCATTCACCACGGCTTTCATCAAGAACGCAAGCAGTGTAAGTTTTGCACCACGTTTTTCAGCGTCAGCTAACATTGACTTACGGAATTCTTCCAAGTCAGTAATATCCGCCTCGTCAAATTGCGTCACATGCGGAGCCGTGACCCAGTTGCGATGCAAGTTAGCGCCAGAAAGTTTTTTAATGCGTGAAAGTGGTTTGTTCTCAATCTCGCCAAATTGGCTGAAATCAATCACAGGCATTGCCAATGTGGTTAAGCCTGAGCCTATGTTCTCAGAACGTGGTTTAGCAAGTTCGCCTTTAACAAAGGCTTGCACATCTTGTTGGCTAATGCGGTTTTTTGGACCTGTACCGCGGACTAAGCTTAAGTTAACGCCGAGTTCACGTGCGAATTTACGTACTGATGGGCTTGCATGTGCCACTTTGCCATCTGCCGCTACGGCGCTTGCCCCAATTGGATTGGGTGTTGCTTGTGGCTGAATGACTTTAGGTACTTCAGGCACTGGACGTGTCGGCTCAGGGATTGCGACAGGCTTTTCATCCACAGTCACAGTCGCGACCACTGGTGTGGCCGTTGGTTGAGCAGCAGGTTTTTCTGCAGGCGCATCTTCAGAGGCGTCTAGTGTCAAAATTAAACCACCTTGAGCGGCCTTGTCGCCCACCTTCATGCTGATACTTTTTACTACGCCACCAAATGGCGCAGGAATATCCATCGACGCTTTGTCAGATTCTAAAGTGATGAGCGAATCATCTTTTGCAACAGTGTCACCTTCTTTTACCAGTACTTCAATGACGTCAACGCTATCAAAGTTACCAATATCAGGGACAAGAACTTCTTTAATTGCCATGCTGTTATTCCTTAAGAGAGTCTTCTCTGTGTAAGCTTAATTGCTACTTAAACTGTTGTTGGGTTAGGGCGGCTGATGTCGATCTTGTATTTCTTAATCGCTTCAGCTGCTTTGCTTGCAGGCAATTTGCCTTCGTCCGCTAGAGCTTTAAGCGCGGCAAGCACCACATAATATCTATCCACTTCGAAGAAGCTACGGAGCGCTTCACGGCTATCACTGCGGCCATAACCATCAGTGCCTAGTGACACGAAGCGTTGTGGAATGAAATTACGAATTTGATCAGCAAATGATTTCATGTAATCCGTTGATGAAATCACAGGGCCTTCAGCACCGCTCAAGCATTCTGCAACATAACTTTGTTTTTGTTTCTTCTCTGGATTGAGCATATTCCAACGTTCAGCATCCAAGCCTTCACGACGAAGCTCAGTGAAGCTTGTGACGCTCCAAACGTCTGGAGATACACCCCAATCTTTTTCGAGCAATTCAGCTGCTGCGATGACCTCGCGCAAGATCACGCCACTGCCCATCAGTTGCACTTTAGGGCCTTTGGCTTTTGATTTGCTGAATGAGTACATGCCTTTCAAGATACCGGCTTCAGAGCCTGAAGGCATCTCTGGGTGGCTATAGTTCTCGTTCATCAAGGTGATGTAGTAATACACATCCTCTTGGTTTTGCACCATGCGGCGCATACCTTCTTGAATAATGACTGCAAGCTCATAGCCAAATGTTGGATCGTAAGATACGCAATTTGGAATCGTTGCTGACATTAAATGGCTGTGACCATCTTCATGTTGTAAGCCTTCACCGTTCAATGTAGTGCGGCCTGCTGTAGCGCCAAGCACAAAGCCGCGAGCGCGTGAATCGCCAGCTGCCCAAGCTAAGTCACCAATACGTTGGAAGCCGAACATTGAGTAGAAGATGTAGAACGGAATCATTTGCGTGCCAGTGACGCTGTATGCAGTTGCTGCAGCAATCCATGATGAGAATGCGCCAGCTTCGTTAATACCCTCTTCTAAAATTTGACCGTCTTTAGATTCTTTGTAGAACATCACTTGGTCATTATCTTGTGGCTCGTACAATTGACCAGCAGATGAGTAAATACCTAGTTGACGGAACATGCCTTCCATACCAAAGGTACGTGCTTCATCAGGCACGATAGGGACAATATATTTGCCTACTTGCTTGTCGCGTACCAAAGTTGAAAGGATGCGAACAAATGCCATGGTGGTTGAAATCTCACGGTCACCAGTCGCGCCTAACATATTGTCGAAAGCTGAAAGTGGTGGCACGGTTAATTCGTTGCCTTTGCGACGGCGTGACGGTACAGAACCGCCCATTGCCGCACGGCGTTCTGCCATATAAAGCATTTCTGGGGAGTCTGCAGGTGGTTTGTAGAAAGATAGATTTTCTACTTGTTCATCTGTGAGTGGCAAATCAAAACGATCACGGAATGCTTTTAGTGAAGCAATGTCCATGCTCTTTTGTTGATGCGTTGTGTTTTGCGCTTCGCCTGCATCGCCCATGCCATAGCCCTTAACGGTTTTCGCTAAGATGACGGTTGGTTGACCTTTATGCTGTGTTGCTGCGGCATAAGCTGCATAGACTTTATGTGGGTCGTGGCCGCCACGGTTTAAGCGCCAGATATCTTGATCAGACATCGCTGCCACCATTTCCTTCAATTGAGGATATTTGCCGAAGAAGTGTTCACGTGTGTATGCGCCACCCTTAGCTTTAAAGTTTTGGTATTCGCCGTCCACACACTCTTCCATGCGTTTTTTGAGCAAGCCGTCTTTATCCATGGCAAGCAGCGGATCCCAATATGAACCCCAAATCACTTTCAATACATTCCAGCCAGAGCCACGGAAATCAGATTCCAATTCTTGGATGATTTTGCCGTTACCGCGAACAGGGCCGTCAAGGCGTTGCAAGTTACAGTTAATCACGAAAATTAGATTGTCTAATTTTTCACGTGAAGCCAATGAAATTGCGCCTAATGATTCAGGCTCGTCCATCTCACCATCACCGCAGAATACCCAAACTTTACGGTCTGACGTATCTGCAATGCCGCGGTCATGTAGGTATTTTAAGAAGCGTGCTTGGTAAATCCCTTGCAATGGACCTAAGCCCATAGAAACAGTTGGGAATTGCCAGAAATCAGGCATCAACCAAGGATGTGGATAGCTTGATAAGCCGTTGCCACCCGTTTCTTGACGGAAGTTATCCATTTGCTCTTCTGTGAGGCGACCTTCCAAGAAAGCGCGGGCATACACGCCAGGTGATGAGTGACCTTGGAAGAATATCAAGTCGCCGCCAAACTTATCGTTGGCTGCGCGGAAGAAATGGTTAAAGCCCACATCATATAAAGTGGCAGCAGATTGGAAGCTGGCAATGTGACCGCCCACGCCTGGTGATTTCTCGTTAGCGCGAAGCACGGTCATGATGGCGTTCCAGCGGATGAGCGCACGAATGCGACGTTCCATGTCTGGATTGCCTGGAAGACGTTGTTGTAAGTGCGTAGGGATAGTATTCACATACGCTGTTGTTGCATTGTACGGAAGGTATGCGCCTGAGCGACGAGCCTTATCGATTAGCGTTTCTAATAGATAATGCGCACGTTCGGTTCCCTCGTTGGCCAATACCGCATCAATGGCTTCAAGCCATTCTTGGGTTTCTTGTGGGTCAATATCGGGGGTAAATGCCATATGCTGGTTCTCCGGGAAACTTTTAGATCAATCTAAAAGGTATAATCAACTAGAAATCATGCACTCTAGATCGGTATATTCTTTGCTCAATTTGTTAAGCGATTTTTAAGCTAACCCGTATATTCGCTTTTTTGACTGATTTGGTCAAGTATTGGGCGGGTTTTGCTAATTGATTCAAATGCCTAGTATGGCATTTTTAAAAGAAGTTAGATGCATTTAAATACATTTATAAGAAGTTAGCGAGGTTTTTCATGTCCGTTTCCTTAAAACAAAATTTAATCATTGCTGATGAAAAATCATTAGTCAGTAGCACGCATTTGTTATTTGTTTTGCCGACGACACGCCCTAAAAATTTACCCTTTTCTGAGGCGTTGGATGCCAAGCTAAAACGCACCAATAAAAAATACAGTGACTTGCTTAAGGCCACTTTGGTGACCGATTTGCCAAATGGTGCTGTTGCAAGCTGGGTGGTGTTGGACGCTGAATCGAGTACCTTTAAACGTCACACCTTGTTGCGTAAGGCTGTGAAGCCTTTGCTGGATGAAAATCCAACCACATTAACGATTGCCGTTTATGGTGTTGATGCAGTGCGTCAGCAGGCTGCCAAAGACGCATTTTATGTGGCGGCTGTGAATGCTGCTGAATTGCCTGAACGTAAAGGCAAGTCGGCTAAGGATGAACCAAAAGTTCAGCCATTAAAAACTATTTCCATCTTTGGCTGGAATGAAGAGGATGCTTATTCAGATGCTCAAGCCTTAGTTGCTGGGAATACCTTAACACGCACTTTAACGATGACGCCGCCAAATGAATTAACACCTACTTTATATCTAGATAAGATTAAGAAGTTGGCGAAAACACAAGGTTGGAAAACCGAAGTGTTTGATATGAAAAAACTGAAGAAAATGGGTGCGGGTGCTTTTGTGGCGGTTGGCCAAGGTTCTGATCCGCAAGATGCAGCGATTGTGCGTTTGACTTACGCGCCTAAAAAAGCAACTCAAACAATCGCGCTAGTAGGCAAAGGCATATGTTTCGATACGGGGGGGCATAATCTAAAACCAGCCAAATATATGAATGGCATGCATGAAGACATGAATGGTTCAGCCGTGGCTTTAGGCGTTTTAACGGCTGCAACAGAAGCTAAGTTACCGATCAAGATCGATTGCTGGTTGGCGATTGCGCAGAACCATATTGGCCCCTTGGCTTATAAACAAAATGATGTGGTGACTGCACTTAATGGCACCACGATTGAGATTGTACATACAGACGCTGAAGGTCGCATGGTGCTTGCCGATACCTTAACCTTAGCCTCTCGTGAAAAGCCTGCCTTTATGATTGATTTCGCAACGCTGACGGGTAGCATGGTGAGTGCTTTGGGCGATCGTTATAGTGGTGTGCTTGGAAATAAACCAGAGTTATTGTGTAAAGCCGTTGGGATTGGCACTAGGGTTGGAGAACGTGTTTGTGCGTTCCCATTTGATGAGGACTATGAAGAAGACTTGGAAAGTAGTATTGCTGATATCAAGCAATGCACGCTGGAGGGTGGTGCCGACCATGTTCATGCAGCACGTTTCTTAAGTAAATTTATTGAAAATGATACGCCTTGGCTGCATGTTGATTTGTCTTCATATAACCGTAAAGGTGGTTTGGGAGCGGTGGCGAGTGATGTCAATGGATTTGGCGTGGCTCTGACAATCCAACTGATTAAAGAAAAGATGCATGAGTAAAGCTGTTCTTAATCAATCAGGATTGATGCAACCAAGCCCCGAGGCTGAGCAAAATTCTTTGATAGCGTTGACCGCTTAATACGGCGGTGAGTGCTTCGTAAGCATAGGTGTCACAAGGTGAGATTAAAAATGGTGATAGCCACTCTAAGTCTTGGATGATGCTTTGAGTGTCTCTATCCATAGAACGGTGACCACTGTAAGTTAATGCGCTGGCCAAGCGATTGCAAGCTAATCGCATATGGTAAACCGCTGGCGTATGGTTTACTTTCTTTAAAATTTCTTGATTGTCTTGCATGCTACTGAGCGCTTCTTCCATAATTTGCTTGGTGGTTGGCTGCTCCTTGTAGCGCTTAATATTCATCGCTTGCGTATGCGTTTTAATGGTTGGCTGAGGACGCAGATAACGATAACCGATTTGTGCTTTACTTACGTTCTCAATACTCAGCGCGATGTCATTTTGTAACTCTAAAGCCAAATCAAACAGGTGCGAGATTCTGCCTTTTTTGAGCTCAATCTCTAATTCATTGATCGGTGCGATGCTTTGCCAGACATTCGGTGTGCAGATTTTAAGGTCACCAATGTCCAGTGAGGCCTCAATTTCGCTGCCATCTTTATATTTTAATCGCCAGTCTGTTCGCATCACATCCACCACAAAAACTGGTTTCAGCGCGTCTCTTAATGCTTGATCTGCAAAAATATTGGCTAAATGCGGATCTGTGATTTTATTAAAGTCTGGTTCGTTTTTGGTGAGTAAATCTTCCCACTCTAGCCGCTGGTGCAGGCCACCGATGGATTGACCTGAGCTTTTGACGGCCTGGAACCAGCCG
>JBEDFH010000045.1:6231-10172 GCA_041175265.1 Pseudomonadota bacterium
CAAATTTAGTCCGGAATCTAATAAATCTAGATCAGGGGTATCATAATAAATGCTAACTAATTTGCGGGTCAGAGGTTCGCCGACTAAACGGTTGGTAATCGCGGGATGGAGATTAAGTTTTGAAGCATCTGACTCGGCAACGCGCAGCTTAAGTTCGATTTCGTTTGCCATGGGCTACTATTATGAACGATAGCTAATTGCCTTGCATAGGGATGAGTCCAAGCAATGAGATCAAGATTAAGAAAAAATTAAGGTCTTTATTGGAAAAGATCTTGCTGGCAAATATTATCAGTCTTTTTTTCTGCCTTAATTGTTTTACTGTTTTTTTTGCGAGTGATGGGTTTAAATTTTCGTGATGCATGCTTTTCAACAATATTTCTAGTTTCTTGAGTGTTGCTTGCATCTTGTCTAATCGCAAAAATTTTACTTCGGGCAAGCTTGATGGCTGATTCTACCGAAATAATTGGGGATGGGTAGTCTTGACCAATTACACAACCATACTTCTGTTGAAGTTCAGATGTCATTAACCACGGTTCAAAAATCCATATATTAGGGACATCTCTGAGCGCAGGTATCCATTGTTTTACAAACTTACCTTCTGGATCTTGATCTCTTGCCTGCTTAATCGGGTTGTAAATACGTAAGGTATTAATGCCCGTAGTCCCTGATTGCATTTGAATTTGTGGCCAATGGATTCCTGGTTCGTAATCTAAAAACTCTCTTGCTAAATGCAGTCCTGTTTCACGCCAATGTAACCAATATAAATAACTCGCAGTACTGATGAGCATGGCTCGCATTCTGAAATTGATCCATCCAGTTTGATTGAGCATTGCCATGCAAGCATCAACCAAAGGCCATCCAGTTTGTCCTGATTTCCATTTTTCCAGCTTATCAATAGTGCTAGCGTTGGCGTATTTCTCATCACGAATATCGCCGATAGCACTATGCATGTTCCGATATTCAATTTCAGGTTCAGATTCAAGCTTTTGTATAAAATGACAATGCCAATGCAATCTGCTTTCGAAAGATTTAAGGCCCGCTTCAAGATTCTTAGGATATCGAGTGGGCGTTTGTTTGATACGAATAAGCTGAGATCTAAGTGCTTGCACCACTTCTTTAATGCTGAGTACGCCCCATGCTAGGTAAGGGGAAATTCTAGAGCCCGCCTCTGCAGAAGAAAGGGGACTCGAAATCCCCCCTCTATACTGACTTGCCCGTCCATTTAAAAATGAGTGTAAGGTTTTGATTGCTGCTTCACGACCGCCTTTTTGTCTGAGCGGTTTATCCGTTTGAGGTTTGTTTAAATATGATGGTTTATCATCAACCCCGTTAAATTTGAACAGATCCTTAATTATGGAATTGGCAGATGGTGGGACAGGGTATTGCGACAGCGCCATTCGCTTTTCCCATATTGCATGCCAGTGATCTCTATTTTTTAGGCGTCTTACAACACCATTTTGAGGGTACTCATGCCATGGTAGTTTATGATTGCGACACCACTCAGTTACTCTTTTATCTAAAGCATAAGTGAATTGGTTCCCAGTTTCCTCGTGGCTATACAAACCGAGAATGCGATATGTTTTTGATACTGTATTCAGAAAATTCAATATGCCATCAGTCGACTCAAATAAATTTAGACCGATAGATTGAAGATCTTTTTTTAAAGTTACTAAACATTCGCGCACAAAAGCCTGTCTCTTATACACATCTCCGAGCCCACGAGACTGAACAGGATCTCGTATGCCGTCTTCTGTGATCTTGTATTCGTAAGTCACGTTTTAACCAAACAATATTTACATTGGGTAACATAGGTGATGGCATTTAATGATGACGTATTGATCTACTGCGCACCCAAGAAATCACCACTTTGATGCGCCCAAAGGCTAGCATATAAGCCACCTAATTTTAGAAGTTCAGCGTGACTCCCTTCTTCAACAATTTCCCCTTTGTCCAATACAATCAGTCTGTCCATCGCAGCGATCGTTGATAAACGATGTGCAATTGCCATCACAGTTTTACCTTGCATCAAACAATATAAACTCTCTTGTATCACTGTTTCCACTTCAGAATCTAATGCACTTGTCGCCTCATCTAATAATAGAATAGGTGCGTCTTTTAGCATGACGCGAGCGATTGCAATACGCTGGCGTTGACCGCCAGATAGTTTTACTCCACGCTCGCCGACATGAGCGTCGTAACCTTTACGACCTTTTGAATCAACCAACTGCATGATAAATTCATGTGCCTCAGCGAGTTTTGCAGCAGCAATCATCTCCGATTCCGTTGCATTTGGGCGGCCATATAAAATATTGTCGCGAACACTACGGTGTAATAAAGAAGTGTCTTGTGTGACCATTCCGATCTCTGACCGTAAAGAATTTTGCGTGACTTCATTCACGTTTTGCCCATCAATTAGAATTGCTCCGCTTTCTACTTCATAAAATCGCAAAAGCAAATTAACAATGGTAGATTTTCCGGCGCCAGAGCGTCCTACTAGGCCAACTTTTTCTCCTGGCTTGATGGTCATCGTCAGCCCTTCTAAAACGATTTTTTTATTAACATCTTCTTGATGGTGGTGATAGTCAAAGTCGACCTTATCAAACTTGATCTCTCCTTTTTTCACAACTAAAGATGTTGCATCATTCATATCATTGATTGTGTTGTGTATTGCTAATGTCTTCATCCCATCTTGTACTGTTCCAACCTGCTCATAAAGCGATGTCATTTCCCACATGACCCAATGCGATATTCCATTAAGACGCAATGACATTGCCGTTGCTGCGGCTAGGCCACCTATACTCAGTTCATTGATGCTCCACAACCATAAAGACAAAAATCCTGTCGCAATAATCAATAACATATTTAAAAGATGGTTGACGATTTCAACTTCGCTCACTCGTCGCATTTGCCCATGCACAGTACCCAGAAACTCATGCATCGCAGAACGGGCATAGGCTGCTTCGCGTCCAGCATGCGAGAATAATTTCACCGTACTAATGTTGGTATAAGCATCAGTAATTCGTCCCGTCATCAAACTTCTAGCATCCGCTTGTTGTTGTGAATGTTTACTTAAGCGTGGAATAAAGTAACTAAGTGAAATAAGGTAGGCGATTAGCCAAGCTAAAAATGGAAGCATAATCAGAGGGTTGAAAACGCCAACGATTACAACCATGCTGCCAAAGTACACCAGAACATAGACCATAATATCTGCAACAATAAACCAAAGGTCTCTAACCGCTAGTGCAGTTTGCATGACCTTAGCAGCAATTCGCCCGGCAAATTCATCTTGATAGAAGCTCATGCTTTGCTTAGTTACCTGCCAGCGTTTGATGTTTAAAAAGTGTTTGAAATGCAATAAAGACAACACTGCCGATCAGCACAACAGATAACCAAACCAGGTGCTCACCCTCACGTGACCATATTTCATTAGGTGGAACACGACTCAGCCAATTGACTAAGCCGCCCATCATTGCAAATAAAAGTGCTTCGAAAGCAGCAATTAAAGCTGTAAATATCGTCATGCCTGCTAAGTAAGATCTGAATCCTTTGGTGCAACCCCAAGCAAACTGCCAAAGATTTTGAGATGGGGTGGGTACTCGACTTTCAGCAAAAGGATTAACAAATTGCTCAAACAGTTTAAACATATAGGAAGGCAGTCATGGATATTAAGGAACAATTACTAGATTAGTATGCTGGATCTAAGTTCAAGATGTTATGGATAAATATTGAAACCCATTGTTTTATGTTAATGAAAATCCTTAGTGCTTATTCATGAACACTGATAGGGTATCTTTATACAGTGAGCGTAATATTCATTCAACGCAATGCAATTAATGCAAAGCGATTTTAAACAAACATTTGGAGAAATATTATGTGGACAAAACCAGCTGCTACTGAAATGCGTTTCGGTTTCGAAGTAACAATGTACGTAATGAACAAAT
>JBEDFH010000046.1:0-6210 GCA_041175265.1 Pseudomonadota bacterium
ATATAAAAAAGATTACTTAACCGAAAATTCTTTCAATAACCCCAACTTAAAATCAACTGCCGCCGTTTGATAATAGGCAATTGCTTCCTTCATTAGATCTACATTTACTTTCGTTTTTGTCGCTTCAAATGTTGAAGGGTCTATCTGATACGCCTCTACTTTTTGTTTAGGTAATAAAACAACGAGCTCATTATTCTTGTAATAACCCAATGATTGATAATTACTGATAAAAGCTCTTTCTGCGCGACCATATGCATCAAAAAAGTTTTGACCAAAAAAATGTTCCGAACCGTGAAAGCCTAGCAAATCTAATATTGTCGGCGGGACATCAATTTGTGAAATTATTGACTTAAAGTGATTGGGCTTCACAATTTTCGGGCCGTAAAAAATCATTGGAATATGATACTTAGCTACCGGAAGCTGAGTCTTGCCAGCCACAGATGCACAATGGTCAGCCACAATGACGAATAAAGTATCGTCAAACCAAGGTTTGTTTTTTGCTTGTTCTAGGAATCTACCAATTGCGTAATCCGTATATTTGACTGCAGCCTTTCTTGAGCCTTGAGGCAAATCAATACGACCATCAGGAAATGTATAAGGGCGATGATTACTCGTTGTCATGACCTGAATAAAAAAAGGTTTGGAAGATGCTACGGTTTTATCAACAAACTGTAATGTATTATCAAACAAACTCTCATCCGCCACACCCCAAACATTTTCCATCACAATACTTTTAGGATCGAAATCCGTTCTATCGAACACCTTGTAATCATTTGCACTAAAGTAAGCATTCATATTATCAAAGTAGCCATAACCACCATAAATAAATGCCGTACTCACGCCTTGCTGCTCCAAATACTCGCCAACCGTACTTAGATGCTGATTATGCGGACGTCTCACAATCGCCTGCCCTGGAATAGGCGGAGTGCCAAGAGATAAAGCCTCCAAACCACGCACCGTTCTTGTTCCAGTTGCATACAATCGATCAAACACTAGGCCTTGCGTAGCGATTTTATCTAGCTCAGGAGTCAATTCTCGCGAACTACCATAAACACCGAGATACTCCGCCGAGAGACTTTCAACCGTAATCATGACGACATTTTTAGGTCTTTTAATAAAAGGAGCCTTAGGATTCTTGGCATCAAATAAATTTGATTGAGAATGTTGAGCTCGCAGCGACTTCAAAATATCCTTTGCTTCCTGTCGATCTATAGTTGAATAAAATCGCTCATAATCCAGGTCATTTCTTCGCATTGCGGCAGCAAGACTAAACAAACCATTCAGACTCAACTCTTGCGCGTAGACATTCTCAGATTGAGAGGCTGCCTGATCAATATTAATAAACAACTCGCTTAAAACTGGCAAAGTAACTGCCAACATTAAAAGCTTAAGACGCTGATTCCAACTTACAGGGGAGGCTTGAAAGACAACAAAACGACGAATCACGAATACCAGTAAAAAACTCAAGATGGCAATCGCCATTAAAATAGCTGGGATTGGATATGACTCTCGAATATTACCAATCACTTCATTGGTGTAAATTAAGTAATCAACTGCAATAAAATTAAATCGCGTCGTAAATTCTTGCCAAAAGAAATACTCTGAAACCAATCCAAAAATAATCGTGAAAATGATTAAACCCAAAAAGAGCCAGTTAAGATGGCTACTGATTCTGCTTGTTTTAAGTTTATTTGGGATAAGTGAACTCACTAATAAAAGTGGCACTATCCAGTATGCGAAAGTGGCAAGATCAAACCATATCCCGACAGCAAATATTTTTAATGTCTCAAGCGTAGTCAAATTTTGTTCTGGAATATGAGTCCACAAAAAGATTCTCAACAAGGTCCATGAGAACATTGCTACAACAAAAACTACAAAGGAAAGGGATAATATTTTTTTACGAAGAAGTGGCAACATATTGAACGAACAAAAGTAGAAGTAACCTACTTAGACCGCAATATGCATGCCATGCAAAAAGAAATTAAATTAAGATATTAAATACATAAAGTTACGAACTGCATCGTAATTAAGATGCAATTATTAATGGCATAAAACCATTAATATAATGCAAACATTGCAGTGATTAATGCAATGTTTGCATATGTTCATTTCACCTTACTTAACTGTTACGTGAATACTTTTTCGCATCATTTCGCCATATGACTGATGCAAGCCATTAGCAAATTGAAGCGTCAATGTATATTGACCACTAGGTAAAGTCACTAAAGTTTCTGTCTGTCCTTTACCAAAATGAATATGTCTCTCATCTGCCGGAACAACCTGACCAGCAGCAATTCCTTCCGCGTTAATGAGCAAATGGTGATGGCCTGTATTTATCGAAGTATCACCAGCTGGGGAAACAGTCATCCCTGTCACTGCAAACTTTACTTTAAATGGACTAGCCACAACATCCCCATCCTTAAGATCAACAAAGTCCACACCTCGGTCATCCGCCATTACTCCATTCATTGAAACAGCTAACAACAATATTAATAAACCTTTTATCGCTCTCATGTTCACTCCTTTTTTTAGCCAACCAATCGTCAAATGAAATAAAAAAAGCCCCAAGGCTATTTACACATTGGGGCTTTTAATTAGTACTTTTATTTCTAAAATGGTGGAGCTGGGGGGAATCGAACCCCCGTCCGCAAGCCCTCCACAGACAGTTCTACATACTTAGCTGTGTTGTTTGATTTAACTTATTCCACACCAACGAGCAAGCAAGAAATAAGCGAGTTACCTTAAGGTTAATGAAGTGCTAAGTAACCCAACACATCACGTATCCCGTGTATATGACGCTGCGATGGTTTTAAGGCCACCCACCCCACGGGAGAGATGGTGCAGCGTCCAGCCGGATTAAGCGGCTAGAGCGTAAGTTTCGTCGTTTGCGACTATACTTTTTTCAGCTGTATTTACGAGGGAACTGAGCCTCGGTATGCCCTGCACTGCTTTGCAACCCACGTCGAAACCTTGTCAGCCCCTGGTAGTTTGTATTTCAGTGATTACTAGATGGCGCCATCTTGCATATTTTCAAGAGGCTCAACTAAATAACTTTTTTGATTATACGCTACTCTGTTTAACACTTAAGTATCTTTATCAATTGATAAAACCAATACTAGCGCCATTAAAAGTTATATATCAAAGTAGCTCGGCCTGCCAAAGGAGAGCCTGGCACAATATTGTTATTATTGTGCGCACTCAATGCGTACTCTTTATTCATCAAGTTTTCTAAGTTAATTTGTAAACGTAAATTTTTACTAAATTTGCCATATACAGCAGCATCAACTCTGGTATATCCAGCCAAAACAGTACTTTCGGTAATTGTTGGAATTAATGCGTACATCTCTGAACGGCTAATCACGCCAATTGCTGCACCCCAAACTTCATTAAAATCGTAACGATTCCAAAGTGAAAAATTATGTCTTGGTGTTTGAGCTAACTCGGCACCACTTAATATATTAGGATTTGCACTTGTAGTCGTTGAATAGTCTTTTGTAATTTTCCCGTCTTGTAGCGCATATCCCCCAAACATACTCCATTTACTAGTTACTTTACCTGACACGCTCAATTCAAGACCCTTTGTTTCCTGGCCATCAAGAACTATTGATTGAGTTGGTTGTGCTGGGTTACTCACAGCAATATTCTCTCGCTGTAATTTATATAAAGCCGCTGTCAAAGCCAAATCTGGTGTTAAATCATATTTAGCGCCAACCTCATGATTAATAAATTTCTCAGGACTTAGGTTTGAGTTAGCACTAGTAATATCTGCTAATTGATCACCTGCTCGCGGCACAAAACTTTGACTATAACTTGCATACAAAGACAAACGCTCATTGGGTTTAAAAATCAAACCTGCTCGAGGAGAAACTTTATTATCTGTAGCATTAGTCTTTACGAATCTATTTGGGCTTGATGCTATTGGAAGATCTGTGTAGTCAATTGCAAACTTGTCATGACGAACGCCAAGTAACACTTCCCATTTTGGATTGATAACAATCTGATCTTGTAAATAGAAAGCCGTGATATTGGCATCACTTCTACGGTTTCTTGTAAAGTTATTAAAACTTAATACTTGTGAAGAAGCTGGATCAAATACACTCACTGAATTGATAGTTTCAGAACTACCAGAAGTCAAACGTGAATTCTCTGTATATTGACGACCATGCTCCATACCCCCCATCAAACGATGTTCTAAACCAGCTGCTTTAAGGCTATAAGTAATATCAGTCTGATTGATCAAATTTCGGCGCTGAGTATCATCGTAATAAGCACCTAACGGGACCATGTTAGCAGCTGTAACAGCACCCCTAGCATATACATTCTGATAAAACTTATCGTAATCAGCATACCTTGTAATATTTCTAACGCTTACACCATTCTCAAAAGCATGTTCAATAGTTGCATTAAAAGCTTTCGTTTCTGATTCATTTGGACTTAAGCGTGCATTACCAAAAAATGTACTGTGATCGCCAATATCATAAGGTCGGTTTTTGAATCCATTTCCTATTGATGGCATTCCTCGATCACCAATTCGCTTATCTTTAAAGTACTCAGCGCTTAAAACAATCTTAGTATTATCTGAAGGCTTAATAGTCAGCGTTGGTGTTGCACCATATCGCTCTAAAGAAACACCATCGCGATAGCTGTTAGCATCTTCATAGACAGCATTTAATCTAAAAGCAGCTACATCATTAATAGAATTGCCAATATCAATCGCCGTTCGCTTTTGGTCGTAAGCACCATAAGTCACAGATAATTCACGAACTGGATCCCAGCCCGCTTCTTTACTAACACGATTAATCACACCCCCAGAACCGCCACGACCAAATATCATGGCATTAGATCCCCTTAAGATCTCAATACGATCTGTGTTATACAAATCTCGATAGGTTTGAGCATCGTCTCTTACACCATCCACATAAAAATCACCGGTAGTAACACCCGCACCTCTAAAGTTCAATGCATCTCGATTACCCTCACCTTGAGATGCAGTCACCCCTGGCACATATCTCACAGCCTCACTAATGCTTTGTATAGATTGGTCTTTAATAACATCTTGAGTTACAACAGAGATAGATTGCGGCGTGTCTTTTAAAGCGGTATCAGTTTTGGTTGCTGTGCGGCTTTGCTTAGCGTTATAACCTTTAACAGGTTTTGTATCGCTGATTGCCTTCGCAACAACATTCACCTCATCCAACTCAACAGAATTTTCTGCTTGCGCAACATTCGCGACTAAATATAGTGAGGCTACTAAAAATCTTAAAACATTTTTGCTTGCTGCAACGACCACAATAGAAAACCTTTAATAAAAATTCTTAATCAATTTTAATGTAAATGAGAATTGTTATCAATAAAAAATGAGAAGTTGTTTATTTGAAATTCTTTAGGCATAAAAAAAGCCCACGTCTAAGGTGGGCTTAGTATGAGCAAGGAATAGTTACTCTTGATATGCCTTAAACTCAACACCTTCTAACTCTGAGTGATATGTTTTACCACATTTAATTTCTGCAACACTTTTACCTTTTTTCAACACAGTCAGGCCTGCAGTAGGTGCTACAGCCTCTTCGTCACCACGCGGATGAATAAATGATGTATAAGCCATATACATGACATCACCGTTAGGAACGTAAACTTCATTAAACTCATTAGAACCCATACCATCCCATAATCTTGACATCACCTCAGAATTTTTTAAAATCAATGTAATCTCTGGCGCACCTTCTGGGCCAAAAGAATAAGTGACAGTATCACCCTGCTGACAAAATTGAACACGCTTACCTTTTTCCGTCATGCAAGAAAACAATGTTTTAGCACCTACGCAGGTTTCATCAACATCTTTGGCTACAGCTTTCTCTTCTGTTTTAGCTGCAGGCGCTACCTGAGCTGGCTTGGCTTGAGCAGCTGCATATTGTTTCTGTTTAGCCTCGCTCCACAAAATTGCTGGTTCAATCTCAATATTTCTTAAGGTCGTATCACCAGTCAACTTACCCTTGATAGTAAGAACATCGCCAGTTTTTACGTTCGCTAAAAAAGCCTCTTCTTCAGCCCCTTGTGCTGTTAATTCAACAAAAGTACCAACCAAAGGCTGACCGCCAACAAGACCTGTTTTCGATGAAGTTTGAATTTTGTAATGACTTCCTGACTTATTCACTTCATACACCGGCAATGACCACACAACCACCTTACCTTTGAGCTCTTTTTCTTTATTAT
>JBEDFH010000047.1:0-6100 GCA_041175265.1 Pseudomonadota bacterium
GCAGTAAATGAAGAAATATGTAATTAACATCGCACTCGCTGCAGTATTTGCATTGGTTGCAAGTCATTCAGTTGCTGAGGAAGCTTATTCTGGTAGCTGGTATGCACTACCAGGTATTAGTTATATGAATACAGATTCTGACTTGGATGCTGATAACGGATATGGCGCATCGCTGCGTTTCGGTAAAAAAATTAGTGATCATTGGGATGTTCAAGCTGGTGGTAGTTATGCGCGTGCAAACGAAGATTTAGGGCAGGGCGGTAGCGGCAAATATAAACAAACGCTTATTGGCGTTGATGCGCTTTATATGATGAGTCGAGACAAATTACGTCCGTTTCTCTTGGTTGGCGTTGGCGCTGCTCGTAACAACGTTGATTATAAATTGGCTGGTTCGTCTGTAGGCGGTAGTCAAACCTCATGGATGGCTAACGCTGGTGTTGGTGTTCAGTATGCGATTAACGATCAATTTGGTATTCAAGCAGATGTGCGCCATGTTTTAAGTGAAGCAGATACAGTAAATCGTAATGACAAAGTAGTTGGTAATACTTATTTGAATGTCGGCGCAATCTTTAATTTTGGTGCTCCTGCGCAGGTGGCAGTAGCTGAGCCCGTGTTACCTTCACAAGCTGCTCCAATAGCTCCGGTTGAGAAGGCGCCGGAACCGGTTGTGCCTGCTGCTGTGTGTAAGCCAACGTTTGAAACAATTACAGTGTCAGCTGAGAAGTTGTTTGGTTTCGATAAATATGATTTGAAATATGACGGCAAGGTTGAATTGGACGCAGCAGCTCAGAAATTAATTGAGAATACTGATGTCGATTTGGTTTTGGTGACTGGGCATACAGATCGAATTGGCTCTGATGCTTATAATCAGAAGCTTTCTGAGCGTCGCGCTAATACCGTTAAAGAATATTTAATTTCTCAAGGTGTTGATGCTTCGCGTTTGAAATCGGTGGGTAAGGGTGAGTCTGAGCCTGTCGCTGCATGTAAAGATAGAAGATTAAAGGGCGATAAATTAATCGAGTGCTTGCAACCTAATCGACGTGTTGTAATTAGTGCGGAAAAACAACGTGAAAACGCTTGTAAATAATATGTAGTGTGCTTTAATTAAAGCCCCGTTCTTCGGGGCTTTTTTATGCGTGAAATTTATGACTGAACAAACCAAAAAACAAGTTGATTTGATTATTGAAGCGCGTTGGGTATTACCAATCTTGCCACGCAATAAAATGCTTGAGCGCACGGCTGTGGTAATCGATAACGGAATCATTCAAGATTTACTTGGTATTGAAGCTTGCAACTTAAAGTATTCGGCTATTAAGACAATCCAGTTAATGGATCATGTCCTCATTCCTGGCTTAATCAATTTGCACACCCATATGGGTATGACCTTAATGCGTGGGTTGGCTGACGACAAAACGTTAATGACATGGCTTGAGAAGCATATCTGGCCAGCTGAACAGCAACTGCTTTCTGAGCGCTTTGTTCGAGATAATGCGCTATTTGCTTGTGCTGAATTGTTAAGTGGTGGCGTTACTTGTTTTAATGATATGTACTTTTACCCTCAAGCAACTGCCGATGCTGCGATGCAAGCTGGCATTCGTGCTCAACTTGGTCTGGTTGTGATGGAGTTTCCAACCGCCTATGCGAGAGATGCTGATGATTACATTCAAAAAGGTTTGGAGGCTCGCGATAGTTGGCGTAACAACCCACTTCTAACTTCAAGCATGGCGCCCCATGCGCCTTATACGGTTTCTGATATTACTTATGAGAAGGTGATTACTTATGCTGAGCAGCTTGGTTTAGGCGTACATACTCATTTACACGAAACTACGGATGAAATTTCTCGCAGTATTGATCAGTTTGGTGTTAGACCCATTAGGCGAATGGCTAATTTAGGGTTGTTAGGACCTAATGTTACTGCGGCACATTGCGTGCAAATGAATGATGAAGATGTGAACTTAATTAAGTCTTATGGTGTTCATGTTTCACATTGCCCATCGTCTAATTTGAAGCTGGGTAGTGGCATCGCGCCTGTTAGTGAAATGTTGGATAAAGTGATTAACATCGGTATTGGTACTGATAGTTCAGCAAGTAATAATAGATTGGACATGTTTACTGAGATGCGTTCGGCGGCTCTGCTGGCAAAAGGAAGCACTGGTGATGCATCGGTAGTTCCTGCTTACCAGGCCTTGGAAATGGCAACAATCAATGGAGCTAAGGCGCTTGGTTTGGATGATAAAATTGGGTCATTAGAGATTGGAAAATTAGCCGATCTTGCGGCAATTAGAATTGCTGATGTTGAGACATTACCGTGCTTTGATCCAGTTTCTCATTTAGTTTACGTTTGTGGGCGAGAGCATGTAAGTCATGTTTGGGTTTCTGGAGACTTGCTTTACGAAAAGCCCGTCAATCAGAGTGGTGTTTTTGCGAATATTGAACCGTTGGAACTTAAGGAAATTGCACTTTTATGGCAATCAAAACTGAATCAATTCAAGGCGTAAATGCTGATCCAGCAGAGCTGGAAAAATTTGCTAGTTTGGCTCATCGTTGGTGGGATAAGAGCAGTGAGTTTAAGCCTTTGCATGCAATCAATCCCTTGCGATTAAATTATATTGATCAACAGGTTAGCTTGCTTGGTAAGCGCGTTCTAGATGTAGGTTGTGGCGGTGGCATTCTGTCAGAGTCTATGGCTCAAAAAGGTGCAGTGGTAACTGGAATTGATTTGGGTGAAAAGGCTTTGAAGGTTGCGCAGTTACACAAACTTGAATCGGGTGTTGATGTTGATTACCGGCTAATTTCTGTTGAAGATATGGCTGCTCTTGAGCCCGCAAGTTTTGACGTTGTAACTTGCATGGAGATGTTAGAACATGTGCCGGACCCTGAGGCTGTTATTCGTGCCTGCGCACAATTGGTGAAGCCTGGCGGATCAGTATTCTTCTCCACATTAAATCGTAACCCTAAAGCCTATTTATTTGCTGTGATTGGCGCTGAATATGTATTAAATATGCTGCCAAAAGGCACCCACGAGTATGCAAAATTCATTAAGCCATCCGAACTTTCAAGCTGGGCTCGTCATGCAGGTCTTGACGTTAGCATGTTGATGGGGATGACTTACAATCCAATTACACAGCATTATGCTCTTGGAGCGGATGTCTCGGTTAACTACCTTGTTCATACTGTTAAAGCACTATGATTCTTTTTGATTTGGATGGAACACTTGTTGATACTGCGCCGGATCTAGGATTGGCGCTTAATCTTCAACGTCAAAAACATGGTTTGCAGGACTTGCCCATGGATGTCATTAGGCCTTACGCCTCCCATGGGTCAAAGGGCTTGTTGAGCATTGGTTTTGGTCTGAATGAGAAGGATGATTCTTTCCATGCAATGCGTATTGAATACCTTGATTTTTATGATGAGGTTTTTACGCGCAATCCGGTTTTGTTTGATGGCGTTCCAGAGTTGCTAGATTTTATAGAATCTCAGTCTATGCAATGGGGTGTTGTAACTAACAAGCCTAGACGTTTTTCTGCTCCATTAATTAATGCAATAGGCATTGCTGAAAGAATAGCTTGTTTGGTTTGTGGAGACGATGCGGAAAAGCCTAAGCCGGCGCCTGATACGTTATTTCTAGCTTGTAAACTTGCCGATGCCAATCCAGAAGACTGTTTTTATGTGGGTGATGCTGAGCGAGACATTCAAGCTGGTAATGCTGCCGGTATGAAAACTGTTGTTGCTATGTACGGGTATTTGGATGATGAAGACCGTCCGCATGAATGGGGTGCGCATCACTTTATTGACGATGCAAGGGAAATGATTGGGTTAATTAATCAGTTCGGTCGTTAAGGTTGGCTTGAGAGATTTTTTGCTAGAGATATTTCCAGCGCTTTAATATTTTCTTTACTCAGTGCCTCTCCATTTTTTCCTGAAATTAAAAATGTGTCTTCAGCCCGTTTTCCGAGAGTGTTGATTTTCGCTGTTTGAATATGCACTTTGTGCGCTAAGAAAGTATGCGCTATCGTCGAAAGTAGCCCAGGTTGGTCTCCGGCAATCAACTCAAGTTGATGATTATTGCTATTCTCTAGGTTAATTAGCGCCACATTTGCTTTAATTGGCATATGTTTAACCTGCCTACTTAAGCGTCCTTTGATTGGTTTTTCAGGGGCGGTGTTGCTGTTCAGTTTCTTCCCTAATTCATACTCAATATAACTTAATAAGTCACGATAACTTATCGACCTATCGCTTTGATCTAAAATTAGAAAACTATCTAATGCGTACCCATGTTTGCTTGTATGGATTTTAGCTTCAACAATGTTATAACCCATGCGATCGAAGAAGCTACAAATGCAAGCAAATAAGTCATCCCGGTCGTGCGTGTAAATCATGACTTGGATTCCATCTCCCATAGGGCTTAATCTTGCCCTTACAATAGACTCGTTGGTGTTGATATGTCTTAGGAGTAAGCGACTATGCCATGCAATCTCTTGACTGCTGTGTCTGAGAAAATATTGTCTGCCAAGCTGTTCCCATAAGGGCGTGTAGAATTTTTCTAAGATACCGTAGTGACTAAGTGTGCTTTTGGCTTCGGCTTGCCTTGATAACAAGTCCTCATCCACATTACTTGCCTTGCCTTGCAGCAAACTTCTAGTGCTTAAGAATAATGTTTCTAATAACTTAGCTTTCCATGCGTTCCACACTTTGGGGCTCGTGCCTCTAATGTCTGCTACCGTTAGCAGGTATAAAGCGGTTAGATGTTTTTCATCTTGCATGAGAGATGCGAAATGCTCGATGACTTGTGGGTCGCTTAAATCTGATTTTTGTGCGGTGCTCGACATGATTAAATGGCTCTCAACAAGCCATGAGACTAGCTGGCTATCCTCTTTGCTTAATCCATGTTGTTTGCAGAATCGCATTGCATCGATAGTTCCAAGTTTTGAGTGGTCGCCACCACGTCCTTTTGCAATATCGTGGAAGAGGGCTGCTAGGTAGAGTAAGTGAGGCGAGTCGAAGGCGTTAAATAAATTACTGCAAAGTGGGAACTCATGAGCAAATTCTTTTCTTGAGAAGCGATACAAATTACCCAGGACATTCAGTATGTGCTCGTCAACAGTAAATACATGAAACAAATCATGCTGCATCTGCCCAACAATTCTGCCGAATGCTGGAATGTATCTGCCAAGAATTTCGTAGCGATTCATTAGTCTTAGCGTGTCTCTAACGCCGTTAGATTGTTTCATTATTTCCATAAACAAGGATTTATTGACGGGATTAAGCCTAAAATCTTTGTTAATAAGTTTTTTTACTCGATGTAAGTTTCTAAGTAAATTTGGACTTATTCCAGTGAGCTCTGGATGTTGTTCAAGTAATAAGAAAACTTCAAGGATGCTAGACGGTCTTTTTTGCAATACGCTTGCAGATGATGTGTTGATTAGTCCTTGCTTAGATTCGAATCGCTCATTAATCGCTTTAGCATTTTCTTGCGGAGGAAATATTAATTCCTTGAGTAATTTAATCAATATTTCATTAATTAAGCTTACGAATTTAGCGGTTTTATAATAGCCCTGCATCAATTGTTCGCTTGCGCGATGTTTTTTGCTATTGGTGTAGCCTAAGTCTGCAGCGAGTTCATTTTGCAGATCAAAAATTAGCCTGTCTTCCCGACGTTTAGCTAAGTAATGCAGCTTGATGCGAAGCATCTTTAGGTGCAATTCATGTTTTTTAATCTGTCTAAGCTCTGATTCAGTAATTAGCTCGTGTTTAACGAGTGATTTCCATTGATCACCCAAGCCTAATGCGCGAGCAATCCATAAGATATTTTGTAGATCTCTTAGGCCGCCAGGGCTTTCTTTGATGTTGGGTTCAAGGTTGTTTGATGTGTCATCAAAGCGGGCGTGGCGTTGTTCTTGTTCCGTCAGTTTCGCAGTAAAGAATTTAGAAATATCCATCGCTGACATCATTTCAGTGTGGAATTTATTATAGAGTTCTCTATTGCCAATTAAGTAGCGAGATTCAAGCAAATTTGTTTGAACGGTCACATCTTTTTTGGCTTCATCTATGCATTCGCTTAAGCTTCGTACGCTATGGCCAACGGCAAGGCCTATATCCC
>JBEDFH010000048.1:0-6007 GCA_041175265.1 Pseudomonadota bacterium
GTGATGGTTTTCACAATAATCCTGCCAAGATTGAAAATCTGTCCATTCGCTTAAGAACACAAAATCCAATCCTGCTTGGGTTGATGCTTGATAGTCATATCGACTATCACCTATGAATAATGCAGGAAATTGTATATTGCCGTTATTTTTTTCTCGGTTAAGCACCTGATCTTTATTATCTGGGCTACCAAAAATACCAGCCTCAAAAAATGAGTCCAGCCCACGTAATTTGAATATTTCACGGATCTCAGTTTGATCCCCACCAGAAAGAATCATCCATTTAGCAGTTTTAGTGACCTTTTTTAGCGCATCTAATCCAGGGGATATTTCACAAGTACTCAATAAGCTTTTGACTTGACTGGTAAAGCTTTGTAACAACTGATGCATTGCATCTTCGGTGACTGCTTGGTGCATAATTTCACGTAAAAAATATTCAAATTTTGGATAACGGGAAATGCCTCCCAAAGCTATATGATGATCGACTAACGCTTGAGCTTGCGCTTGGCTTGCCCCAAACTGAATCGCCACATCAAAATAGGCTTGTATCTTAAGATGGTTAGAGTTCAGCACGACACCATCGCAATCAAACACGATGGTTTTATATTTTCTGATATCGATTTTCAAATGCTTTCCAATCAACAGCTGGAATAAAAAAGGCTTTGCATGATTAAATGCAAAGCCTGATTTTAACTTTTAACCGTTTAAGCAGCCGCTTTAATAGCACTGGCCTCTTTTGCTAATTTTGTAATGTGCGCCCAATCTCCACGCGCTACAGCATCCGCTGGGGTTAACCATGTTCCGCCGCAAACCACTACGTTAGGCAAAGCCAAAAATTGCGGTGCTGACTCAACAGTTACACCACCAGTTGGGCAGAATTTCACATCACCAAATGGGCCGGCAAACCCTTTAAGTAAATTAATACCTCCAACCGCAACCGCTGGGAATAATTTCAAGAAATAGTAATCATCAGCATTTGCCATCATGATTTCAGAGCCGGTTGAAACACCTGGCAACAATGGCAATCCGATTTTACGAGAAAATTGACCCAACTCACTTGTATAACCAGGGCTTACAGCAAACTGGCAACCTGCATCTTTAGAGGCCTGTGCGTCTTTATTATTACGGACGGTGCCTGATCCCAAAATCGCTTCAGGTAACGCTTTAGCAATCGCTTCCATACCCGCTAGGGCACATGAAGTACGCAGTGTGACTTCCAAGACCTTAATGCCACCCTCTAACAATGCTTCTGCCATTGGGACCGCATCTTCAACATGGTTAATCACGATGACTGGAATGACTGGGCCTTCTTTTGCTAAATCTAGTGTATTCATATTTATCTACTTTTTAATTCCAAATTAATAATGTTCTGTAATAAGCCTGAGCGAATGTATTACCTTACAACCAAGTCACAGCACCTTCTTCAGCAGTCAGCACATTTTTGCGCATGCCGCCAAACAACTCACGACCCATGCCATGAGAATTCGCAAAGCGTTTTGCATCGCTCAATTCTTCAATCGCGCGTGCTCTCCAAACATCCTCATCAACTAAGGCATTTAATGTACCGGCAACTACATTTAAACGAATGACATCACCCGTACGAATTTTAGCAATCGCACCACCAGCAGAAGCTTCTGGAGATAAATGAATTGCAGCAGGCACTTTACCTGAAGCACCGCTCATACGGCCATCAGTCACAATCGCAACTTTAAAGCCTTTACCTTGTAGCACTGAAAGTGGCGGTGTGAGTTTATGTAGCTCTGGCATACCGTTAGCTTTAGGGCCTTGGTAACGAACAACCGCTACAAAATCACGCTCTAACTCACCACGCTCAAACGCCTCAAGTAACTCTTCTTGTGCGTCAAACACGATTGCAGGCGCTTCAATAATATGTCTATCTTCAGGCACTGCTGAACTTTTAATGACTGAGCGTCCAAGGTTACCTTGCAATAAGAGCAAACCACCTGAAGCACTAAATGGTTTAGATGCATTACGCAAAATGGTCTCATCTGGGCTTTCTGCTGGCAGTTCAACCCAATTCAAGCTCTTACCATCTGTTGTTGGTTTTTTACAGTAATCACGTAGACCGCCAATTACAACTGATTGAACATCTTCGTGCATGTAACCACCTTCAACCAATTCACGAATCACAAATGCTGGACCGCCAGCCTCTTGGAATTGGTTAACATCAGCTTTGCCATTTGGATAAACACGCGCTAACAATGGCGTATTCTTAGAAAGCTTATTAAAGTCTGCCCAATCAATAATAATGCCCGCAGCACGCGCAACGGCTACCCAGTGAATACAATGATTTGTACTGCCGCCTGTTGCGAGCAAAGCAACAATAGCATTCACAATCACACGCTCATCAACCATGCGACCGATTGGCATGTAACGATTATTATGTGTATTTTCTAGCACTGCACGCACTGATTCGCGAGTGAGGCACGCACGCAGTGGATCATGTGGATGAACAAAGGCTGCGCCCGGAATATGTAAGCCCATTGCCTCAAGCAACATTTGATTACTATTTGCAGTGCCATAGAAAGTACATGTACCAGCACCATGATAGGCTGCTGACTCAGACGCAAGCAATTCTGGACGACCAACTAGCCCTTCAGCAAACTTCTCACGAACTTTTGATTTTTCGGTGTTATCTAAACCAGTACTCATTGGGCCTGCTGGCACAAAAATACACGGCAAATGACCAAACTGCAAAGCACCAATCAACAAGCCCGGAACGATTTTGTCGCAAACGCCTAGTAACAATGCGGCATCAAATACATCATGAGATAAAGCAACTGCTGTACTCATAGCAATCACATCGCGTGAGAATAAGCTGAGCTCCATACCTGGCTCACCTTGGGTAATACCATCACACATTGCAGGCACACCACCAGCCACTTGAACTGTTGCACCATATTTATGAGCTTCAGCACGAATCACATCTGGAAAATCAACATAAGGCTGATGAGCAGACAGCATTTCATTGTAAGCCGTCACAATCCCAATATTAGGCGCCTTCTCAGCCACCACTTTAAATTTATCATTCGCTGGCATCGCAGCAAAAGCGTGGGCAACGTTAGCGCAGCCCATACGATCCGCACCACGTGCACGTGATGCCATTTTATCAATACGCTGTAAATAAGCTTGGCGTGTTGGCGCACTGCGTTCACGGATACGTTCTGTTACTTCGGTTAAGATTTGTTTCATGATTTGCGGCCAAATTAATTAATGAACTGACTCAATTATCCCCAATCCAGCAGATGCCGTCAAAAGGACTGAGCCACATTTTATTTTGAATAAAGGACTAGACTTTAGTGACGAGAATATCTTCCATAATGAGATATTCCAAATCGCATCCAAAGAACATATTAAGTGCATCAGTTGGCGAACAAATCATAGGTTCACCACGGCGATTAAGAGATGTATTTAACACCACAGGCACGCCACGCAATTTCTCAAGATTTTGAATCAATTCATAATATCTTGGATTCGTTGAATGAGTCACCACTTGTGCACGTGCAGTACCATCTTCGTGCACCACTTCAGGAATACGTGATTTCCAATGCTCTGCAACATCAAAAGTAAAAGTCATATAAGGCGCTGGATGGGCAGTCTGTAGAATATCTTCCGCAACCGTGTCCAACATACTTGGACAGAAAGGACGCCAACGCTCTCTATATTTAATTTGTGCATTAATGCGATCTGCAACGCCAGGGTGGCTCGGGTCTCCCAAAATACTTCGGCAGCCTAATGAACGAGGACCAAACTCCATACGCCCTTGAAGCCAAGCCAATGGATTACCTTGCGCAAGCAACTCAGCGCCTTTCTGAGCGGCATTATCAAGACGTGTAAATTTTGGTTTTGAAGGGTGCGCCTCACAAGCTGCAATACACTCTTCCGTCGTGTAAGCAGGCCCTAAATAGGCATGCTCCATGGCTTGCACTTTCTCACCCGCCAAATGTGCGGCATAAGAAGCAGCACCTAACGATGTTCCGTTATCACCAGAAGCTGGTTGTACAAACAGCTCTTTCACGTGAGGCATGGCAATAATGCGTTGATTCAACTTCACATTTAGCGCTACACCACCAGCCATCGCAATACGACCAGTTTCGCGAATAATGTCACCCAAATAATAATCAATCATCTTCAAGGCAACATCTTCAAGCAAAGCCTGAACAGACGCAGCGTAATGAATATAAGGATCATCAATCTCATCGCCGTGACGTTTAGGTCCTAACCATTCGATTAACTCTGGGGTGAAATAATAACCTTTACCGTTTTCTTTATATCGACGCAAACCAACAACGTTCACTAATTTCGTATCAACGGTCAGCTCGCCATTTTCAAACGTGACCAATTTAGATAAGTCATACTTACTAGCATCCCCATATGGCGCCATACCCATCACTTTAAATTCACCATCTAGCATCTCAAACCCAAGATACTCGGTAATCGCGCCGTACATCCCGCCTAATGAGTCTGGATCATAAAACTCTTTGATTTTATGAATCTTGCCGTTTTCGCCATACCCAAAAAAGGTGGTCGCATACTCACCTTTTCCATCAATCCCGACAATTGCTGTTTTTTCTTTAAAACCACTTAAATGATAAGCACTTGAAGCATGAGCTAAGTGATGTTCAACTGGAACAAACTTAGCATTCACTAAACCCAAGTCTTTCATCAACTGCAATGACTTATCACGATTACGACGGAAACGACGATTGCCGTTAAAAATAGCATCCAAGGCACGATCAGGGGCATACCAATGACGCTTAGCATAATGCCAACGCGCATTCGTACTTAATGGGATCTCTGCATAAGGGAAAGCAACAATATCGACTTGCTCAGGTTTAACACCTGCTTGCGCCATACAAAATTTAGCCGCCTCATAAGGAAAGCGATTTTTAGCATGCTTATCACGAATAAAGCGCTCTTCCTCAGCCGCAGCAATAATCTTCCCATCGACCAATATAGCTGCTGAAGCATCGTGCCCCAAAGCACCTGATAGACCTAAAACAATCATGTAAGCATCTCAAAAACTAAAATTAATGAATAAGACCAGCCAAACGTAGGGCTTTATGATCTGGATAAACCGCAGTAAATTTCTCAACAAACATATTATACAACGCCGGTTGCGCTTGCCAATTTTGCATGAAGCGTCGCAGATCTTGAACATGGGCTTTTAAAGCGAAAAAATCACAGCGATGCTGCCGCATACTATCCAGATCAATGAGGGATGGATTCCCATCTAAGAGCTTGATATTACTAGATTTCATATCCCCATGAGACAGCTTTAACAAATGCATTCGGTAGAACAAATCAACAATGTTCTTGATTGCAACAGTCTGTAATTTTTTATTTTTTATTTTCGCAAAATAATCGTGTGCATCTGGTGCATCGAGATATTCACTTAAAAAATAAGCCTTGCCACGCAAGCCCCACCATCGCTTTTCAATTAAGGCAATCGGTTTAGGCGTCGAGATTCCGAGGATATTAAGCCGATAAGCATTGGCCCAAGACTTTGCTGCACGTGTTTGGCGAAAAGCTCGGCTGACGCCATGCCAGAAGCTCTTAATGTTGTAACGCTTAACTACTACTGAAACGCCTTCAACAGTTGCAAGACTCACGGTACATGTATTGCCGCTTTTCAATCGAACCCCAGACGCAATGAATGCATCACAGGCTTCGATATTAATAGGCAACTGCTTAAGACCTAGATTTCTAGCAATCGCTTCAAAATAACGAGGGTTGTTGTACACGGCAACGTCTGTACACTGCCTGAACACTTTTTTATCTGCGTATTGGCTGGCAACGCTAATACGGTGCCGATTAATCATTTTTTTAACATCATCTATATCAGGAAGAGCTCCCCATCTCCGAGCATCCGCATAAACCTTAAGCAGGCCGGGCAACCACGCTTCAATTTCCAACACATCGAACTTAGATAAAAGAACCGCAAGGTTAGCCAAGGCTTTGCTTTTGTTAAGCTTTGGATAATGACGAA
>JBEDFH010000049.1:0-5940 GCA_041175265.1 Pseudomonadota bacterium
GATAGCGCTTGTCTCAAGTTTTTATATCGCACGTGATGCACTTTTAATCTTACCTGCAGCTTGGTGTGCTGTTTATTTAAATCAAAAACAGCAGCTCATGGTGCAAAGTGTCGATGGAAAAAAACATCCGGCCAGGGTTTTGCCTAGTACTATCGTTTTCCCGTTTGTAACAATTCTTAATTTTAAAGTGCCCAATTGTTTTTGGGTGCAAACAATGATTATTCTGCCTGATCGAGTGGATGTTGATATTTTTAGACGTTGGCGTGTATTTCTGATTTGGCAGTTAGCTGAGCAAATGCGTAAAAATAATTCTTAGCATTCAGTATTATTTTTTGCGACGAATGTTGAATCGTCCTGAAGCTAATTGAGCTGACAAACCTTTTCGTATTGCCTGTAATGGGTTCTTGGGTAGATAGGTAATCAAGACCAATAAAGCAGCAATGGTTGCTAATATCCAATGAATTCCATAAGGGGCTATATCAGTACGCGCAGGCTTTTGATGTTTCATGGCAGTTAGAATGCTTTGTAAGCTATCACCACGTACATAATCACCGCTAACTTCTTTAGATAAGTCCTTAAGGTAGTCTTCTTGTAGTTTAGAGATAAAACGGTCGCCAGTTCCGCCCGCAACGTTATTATCGCGTACCCCTAGATTGGCCTCTGAAATCTGCGCGATACCTGGTTGCATGGCAAAGCTATCATTTGACCAATATCCAATCAGCTGATTTTTCTCGTCGTATTTTGGAATTGGAGCGCCTTCTATACTGCCAATACCGACAAATAACCAGCCATTACCACCTTGGAAATTAGTTAAGTCTTTAGTATTGAAAGCGTGTAGCTTGGGTGCTTCTTCACCGTCGCTAAAGTAAACGACTTGAGCGGGCTCAGGAAATGCTCGTAAGACTCTTGCTAGGGTCAACATACTGTCTCGTAAGCGACTATTGCCTGACCATGCAGTGCGCCAGTCTAAGTGGTCAATGGTGTCTTGGATAGCGGCATAGTTACTACAAACTTCTATTGGGTTGTATAAAGCTGCGATACTTACACCGGCGAAAAGACCAATACTTACTCGAGTATCACAAGGCATATTTGCAATTACTTGGTGAAGCATCGCTTGGGTATAAGCAATACGGCTTGTACTTTTTCCGTTGAGAGAAACATCTTCAACGTTCATACTTTGAGAAATATCAACGACTAATATATAGCTGTAGATATTGCGAGGTAAAGGAATAGTCGGCTTGAATGCTGCAATAATGAGAAGCAAAAAAGCAGTAGCAAGCATGCTAACATCACGGCGACTTCTTAAAAAAGTGATCAGTTTTTTCATTGGGTGTAATTCGGTTTAAGGTAAGCCAACTGGAATATTACCCATGATAAGTCCTGGAGAATCTGACTCTCCTACGCCTGGTGTTGGTGTGCCTGGGAGCAACATAATCAAGCGGTCTAGGTTGTGGCGAGTGCCCCAGTTGCTATTATCAATTTTGAGTGATTGCTGATATAAATTTTTAGCTTGTCTAAATAAATATTCAGTCTCTTTACCCACTGTCATGTTAGTGCCGTTAATAGCAATGCCGCGTAAAAAATAAATATTTCCAAGGTTGTGTTGAATCGCCGCTTTTTGCTTATTGTTCGCTTTTTCTAGTAAATGCGTATAAAGCAAGGTCGACTCTTTATATCGCTCATTTTTTGCTAACCAGTATGCTGTAGCATATTTTGCTTGAAAGCTTTGCATATCTGTTTTGGGAGATTTTGCATGCATAATGGCATCATTAAATGCTTGAATTTCTTTGATTCTATGAACTTCATAAGCTGCACCTGCAATACTAGCAATTGCTAATAGAGTGAACAGCCACGTTAATTTTTTTGTGTTGAGCATTTTAACCATTGCTTATCTCACTTTTAATCCCAGGTTCTGACTTCTAAATATTTGACGAGTAATAAAAATCCAACCATCAAAGCAGCTAACAAATAAAAAAGTTGCGTAAAATTTTTGCCTGCAATTTGCTCATGGTAGCGTATAGGTTTTTTCTCTTTTTGATTGATATCAGCAATCGCCGCTGCAAGTGATTTTGGATCATCCGCTTCGTATGCATGGAATGGGGAGTTTAGTGTTTTAAAAAACTCATTTAATTCAATTTGTGGTGGAAGTGCAGAGTCTTCAGGTGGTACATAAGTTGTATCAAAAATACTTAAGCCTCCTGGTTGACGTAACACGATCCAATACAAACCAATATGTAATCGTTCTAACCATTCACGAATTTTCTGTTGGGTATCTGCGTCAATACGACCACCACCATCAGATAATAATATTAAAGCGCGTGAACCAGAGTCGGGTACTTTGTCGAATAAGCCAGCACCGCTAGTTAATCCACTACCAATATTTGTTTGGAAAAGAGCATTCCCTGCTGTTGCCTGAACCGCAGCAAGAACAGCCACTTTATTTTCAGTGAGAGGTAATACGTACATTGCTGAATTACTAAAAGTAATCATGCCAAACATATCGTTTTGACGTGAGTTAATAAATTGGGTAATGAGTCGGCTGGCAGCTACAGACTTTGTTTCGCCTACCTTGCCATTAGTTACATCTCCACCTGAGAATGGGTCATCCATACTAGCGCTTCGATCTAAAACGAGTGCGATTTGGGCGCCTACACCAATACGTTCGATTTGTTGTTGCTGACTATGCGGGCCCGCTATACCGATGATAATAAAGGCCAAAGCAAGCACTGAAAGTGCCTTCAGTAACATCCCGATTAAATTGGATAAACGATCTTTGGGCAACATGGCTACCCAAGAGTAGCGTTGGTTGTGCGAGCGATTTAGTACCAAAGGCAGAAGTGCTAATGGCAGTAAAAGTAATACCCATGGTGTATTGAAGTAAAAGGACAGGTTTAGCATGAGTTAAGGAGTTACTTTTTCAATACGTTAGTTGATTTTAAGTTTGGTATTAGACCGCGTTCGCAGTCACGGCATTGACGACAAAATGTACGTAGCCAAAGCATATTTTTTTCATAATTGCTTGACTGATGCTGTGTGTCAAAAAAGACAGCATGTGACATATCAAAAAACTGTTTCAGTTCGTTTTCCAAGGGTTTAAATTTAGGGTTCTCAGTGCAAAAAATGTTAATACTGTCATTGAAGACACTCGTTTTAGCTGTGGTGTTTAGCGCTTGATGAATGCGCGATATACCTTGGCGCAGACCATCTTCATTTGTTTTTAATTTCTTTAGAGTGCGCGCTGCATTTGCAAAAGGCCTGCCCATTAAAGGCATCCAGGCACGTGAACCTAAAATATAAAGTAAGCCAATGAGGCTAAGGCCTAAGGTGATTAAGCATGCAACCAGTTTTTGTTTTTCAGGGTAGGTTTGTAACAAGAAAGGTGGATTAAAGGTGCTCATGTCGTATTCTATTTTGACTGCACCAAAAACAGCTAAGGGAGAAACTCTAAATCTAAAGCTCGGAATAGTGTATTGGACAATATCGTCTTTTTTCAGGCCTTGAAATTTAATCACTTCAGCAGGCAATGCTACTGGTTTTGCAGTAGGGCCTGTTGTAAATACTTGATATTCAATATCAATTGTATAAGTGCGGCCATCTCTGTTTGATTCTTCTGAATGACTGATTTTACGAACTTCTATGCCCGTCACTTGATTCTTATAGCGACGTTCATAACCTACAATAGGAAGAGTTGTTGGAATTAGACGGTAAGGCTTTTGTACTTCTAAGCGAATTTTTCTAGTGAGAATATCACCAACTGTGTAACCTACATCACGTTCAGGGTTTGTTAAGAATAATTTAATTTTGTTGGCTGGAATCTCTGGTGATGGCTCATCGTTTGCAATTGCTAAGGAAATGCTACAGAAAGACAAAATGATCGCTATTAAGCTTGCCGAATAAAAGCTTAGCCATTTGTATGAGAGGCGTTTGGTTTTTATCATTGTTAAATTCAATTCCATGGTTAAGCGGCTACAAATTGGTGAAAATATTCTGTTAATGCGTCAGCATCAAAGACATCTTCTACAAAAAAAGGCGGCATGTCATAACGCATAAACAAAGCTTCGATGGCAGCGCGACGTGTTTCGAAGCTCTCAATAATGCTGGCACGTAATTCTTTACGTAAGAATAAAGTTCGTTGTTCACCTGTTTCGCTATCGGTGATGCTGGTAATACCAAATTCAGGTAGGCTTTTGTATTCGGATGAATTCCATAAGACGATGGGGACGATGTGATGTTGCATCATCAAAGCCAATGAATCTTCGAGCTCATTAAGAGGCATATGAAAATCTGAAATCAGGAAAATGAGCGAACGTTCCCTTGGTAGATAACGATTCGCATCTTTTAAACCCTTACTTCCAACAGATTCTGGAACAAAACTGCTAAGTTTTTTACTTAACTCCAGTGCTTGGTGAGGTCTGAACGAACTGGTGCAAATCCAATCTTCCCGGACTACATCATCGAATCCGATGAATCCAAATGGATCGCCATTATGTGTGGCTGACATAGCAATCGAATTTGCAATTTGGCTGGCTAATGCAATTTTACTTTGTTTTCCAAAGCCCATTGAGCCGGATAAGTCTGCCATTACAAAAACAGGTGTTGCACTTTTTTGATTAAAAATACGCACATGAACTTGTTCAAGCGGATCACGTATCGTTTGGCGAATATCAATACGGCGTGGATCTGGATAGGATAGTAGGGTGGTATGCCCACGAAACTCCATACCCATGCCGCGCTGAGTGCTCGAATGGCTGCCATTGTGTCGGCCGCGAGAGCGCCAACTAATGTGGTAGCTAAATTCTTTGATATCGTTATGCATATTTGATTGCAAATGCTTGTGATTAAGGTGCTGCTACTGCATTCACAATGCCAGTGAGTAATTCACGAGCGATTTCGGTACGGCGCATTTCATATACAGGACTAAATACCAAACGGTGAGCTACAGTAGAGTGGAATACCGCATGTATGTCTTCTGGTAAAACTGATTCACGATTATTCAACCAAGCATTCACACGCGCTGCACGTAGCATCATACTCATACCGCGAGGACTGGCGCCTGATAGCACAAGGCGATTCATGTCGACACCGCTTACTTTAACGCCATATGCAGTTGGCGTTTTAGTTGCGCGCCATAGATTTAATGCGTAGTGACGTAGCGTTGGGCTAGCTTCAACACTTGATTGAATTACATTTGAAAACGCGTTTAACTGGTCAAACTGTAAAACGTTTTCAGGTAAAGTTTCAACTAAGGCGTCTACGTTATGGAATTTAGTATCAAACGCTAAAGACTCCATGATGGCATCATCATCAGGCACAACAATTGGAATTTCCATCATGAAGCGGTCACGTGCTGCAGATGGAATTTCAAAAGTTTCTTCTTTTTCTACTTGGTTACGGTCGGCAAATACCAACATGTGAGGAAAATGATGCTCTTTATTAAACGCAGACAAGGTGCGCTCTGCCATGACGCGTAAAAGTAGTGAGTGAACTTGTGGGCGTGCTCTGTTAATTTCGTTAAAGAAGAAAACAGAAAGATTTTCACCAGACATCAATAATGGACCTGGACTAACGTGCGGTTTGCCATCTTCACCAAGGTAAGTGTGGTAAACCAAATCATTAGGCATTAAGTCAATCGTACCTTCGATACGCTGATAACCGCCACCAATACAACGGGTAAATGCACGAAGTAATGTCGTTTTCCCTACGCCAACATCACCTTCTAGAAGTACGTGACCACGTGAAAAAATTGCTGTAGTAATCAAGCGAATAGGTGATTCTTGGCCTACAACCACTTTGTTAATTGCTGTTTCTAGTGTTTGTGCGTGATTGCGCCAATCGGCTAGTTGATGGTCACTCATGGACTTGTCCCGTTAAGAATGTAAATAAAAGATATTATTTAAGGATTAATACAAAAAATTAAAACATGGTTCCGATGTTAACGGT